>NZ_JAYGHR010000096.1:45524-48064 GCF_034932365.1 Limnoraphis robusta BA-68 BA1
CTAAATTAAGGAGAGAATAAAAACCACTAAGACACTAAGACACTAAGAGCGATCTTGGTGTCTTTTTTGTATTGATAGAAGAAACACCACAAAGACACTAAGACACAAAGGAAAGATTTTGTCATCTAGAATAAAAGATCACCTAGTTTATAGCATTTTTTCCGAATGGTGAGGTTAAAAAATTATAAGCTTGGGAAACGCTATTTTAAAACACAATTGCAACCCTTTCGATTATAATATTCTTATAAATATTGATTTTAGTCTCAATTTTAATTGATATCTTCTGAAGATGATAACAAATTTTAGCTAAAATTTAACCCGATTAAAGCGTTTTTGATAGCATCAGTTCATAGAAGATGCTAAAATCGCTAACAAACCTTGAAACCAGTGGTGATTAACGAGAGTTGTATCTGTTTAATTTATGAATAATTCTATCCGAAAGAAAAAAACAATATTATTTCTAGCTGCCAACCCCAAACAGACAAACCATTTGCGGCTAGATCAAGAAGTAAAAGAGATTCAAAATGGATTAGAAAGAGCCAAAAAACGCAGCCAGTTTAATCTAGAGTCTCGTTTTGCTGTTACCGCCAGAGAAATGCAACGTGCGGTGTTAGAATTACAACCCCAATTTGTCCATTTTTCTGGGCATGGTGCGGGAGAACAGGGGTTAATTTTAGAGGATGAAATGGGACAAGTTAAGTTGGTTAGTGCGAAGGGATTGGCGGATTTATTTCAGTTGTTTAAAGCTGATATTGAATGCGTTGTTCTGAATGCTTGTTATTCAGAAATTCAAGCTAAAGCTATCGCCTATCATATTCCCTATGTGATTGGAATGAAGCAGCAAGTCGGAGATCAAGCCGCTCAGGAATTTGCCATCGGATTTTATGATGCGTTAGGGAATGGTAGAGATCTCGAATTTGCCTACAAATATGGTTGTACAAGTATCAGCATGGCGGGAATTCCTGAAGAACTGACTCCAGTGATTAGAAGAAAATCCGATGAATCAAATGCTGAAAATATTGAGGAAATTGAGGAATATTCAACACCAGAAAATACAGTTGTAGAAAATCCGCGATCGCCGAAAAACTCAACCCTGTTAGCAAATGAATTAGAGAACCCTGAAGGTTCAGTTAGCCTCGATTCTCCCTTTTATATCGAACGTCCACCGATTGAATCAGATTGCTATGAAACTATTTTAAAACCGGGAGCCTTAATCAGAATCAAAGCACCCCGACAGATGGGAAAAACCTCTTTAATGCAGCGCATTCTTAATCACAGCAAACAAAACGGATACCAAACCGCCTATCTAAATTTTCAGTCAGCCGATAGCGAATTTTTCACCAATATTGATCAATTTTTGCGCTGGTTTTGTGGAACTCTTACCGAAGAATTAGAACTTGAAGATCGCCTCGAAGATTTGTGGAAAGGCAACCTCGGAAGTAAAAATAAATGTAATAACTATTTTCGTCGTTATCTTCTCCAAGTCATCAATCAACCTTTAACCTTAGGTTTGGATGAAGTCGATCAGGTTTTTCAACACTTAGAAATTGCTCAAGAATTCTTTAGTTTGCTGCGAGTTTGGCATGAAAACGGCAAGAATCAACCTGACTGGAAAAAACTCCGTTTAGTGATTGCTCATTCCCAAGAAGTTTATATTCCCCTGAATATCAATCAATCGCCTTTTAACGTCGGTTTACCGATAGATTTACCCGAATTAACCTTTGAACAAATTAGCGAGTTAGTCAAAAGACACGGGTTAAACTGGTCGGAAAATGAGGTAAACTCGTTAATGGGAATGGTAGACGGACACCCGTATTTAGTCAGAAAAGCACTCTATGAAATGACTCGCCATCAGTTAAGTTTAGCCGAATTTATCGAAACAGCACCCACCCAAAGCGGACTCTACAACGATCATTTACGGCGACATTTGTTGAACTTGCAAGATTATGAAAAATTAGCCGAAGCTATGAAAAAAGTTGTCTCAACAAATGAACCCGTTCGACTCGAAGAAAGTCAAGCCTTTCAACTGCGAAGTATGGGTTTAATTAAACGGGTAGGAAACGATGTTGTTCCCCTTTGTAATCTCTATCGTCTCTATTTTAGCGATCGCTTTTAGGAGAAATATTACTTCCCAACCCGCCCCTACAGATGAAATAAAAACAGCAATAGAGGGCGGGTTTATATAGGTTACTTGCGGGAAACATACATTTGTACAGAACCCGCCCCTACAGATGAAATACAAACAGCAATAGCGGGTTTATATAGGTTACTTGCGGGAAACATATATTTGTACAGAACCAGCCCCTACAGATGAAATACAAACAGCAATAGCGGGTTTATATAGGTTACTTGCGGGAAACATATATTTGTACAGAACCAGCCCCTACAGATGAAATACAAACAGCAATAGCGGGCGGGTTTATATAGGTTACTTGCGGGAAACATATATTTGTACAGAACCAGCCCCTACAGATGAAATACAAACAGCAATAGCGGGTTTATATAGGTTACTTGCGGGAAACATATATTTGTACAGAACC
>NZ_JAYGHR010000097.1:0-45137 GCF_034932365.1 Limnoraphis robusta BA-68 BA1
TCTGCTTTAATGCTAATCGGTCTGAACCGGGAAACTATACCGGAAAAGTAGTCGGTTTAGACTTGGGTTTAAACTATTTCTACAAAGACACTAACGACAATGCAGCCATCTATCCCAAGTATTTAAGATCATCTGAAAAGCGAATTAAAAAGCTACAGCGACGACTATCTAGGAAGTTTGTCAAGGGTAAAAAGCCTCAATCAAATAACTACCACAAAGCAAGAAAAAGACTAGGAAAAGCACATTTGAAGGTTCAACGCCAACGCAAAGACTGGGCTGTAAAACTGGCTCGGTGCGTGGTGGCATCTAACGATGTCGTGGTGTACGAAGACCTCAAGATACAAAACATGGTCAAGAACCATCATTTAGCTAAGTCGATTTCCGATGCAGGTTGGTATCAATTCACTCAATGGTTAGACTATTTTGGAAAAGTTTGGGACAAAGCAGTGATTTCTGTTAGCCCACATTTCACTTCTGCCGATTGTTCTAACTGTGGTTTTCGGGTGAAGAAATCACTCAGCACCCGGACTCACAAATGCCCTAAATGTCAGACAGAAATTTGTCGAGATACTAATGCGGCATTAAATATTTTCAAGAAGGGCATGAGCATTTTAGGGGCTGAGTATAACAGTACCGAAGGGCATTCGGAAACTGCCTCGTTCGAGGAAACGCTTGGGGAGATTCCACCTCTGTTAATGAGGAGACATCCGACTTAATAAGTGGTGTTGATGAACCAAGAATTAGCAATAGCTAAGAATCCCCTTTCTTTAGAAATGGGGAGTATGTCAATAATCGCATGATTGCAGTTTAACCCACAACCGATGATCGAAGTCGAAAATCTGTGTAAGATCTATGGTTCAACCCCCGCCCTTCAGGATGTCTCATTTTCCGTGGAAGCCGGAGAAATCTTAGGATTCTTAGGCCCCAACGGAGCCGGAAAAACCACCACACTGCGAATTCTCTCCGGCTACCTCCCGGCTACCAGTGGCACCGCCAAAGTTGCAGGCTACGACGTTCACGAACAATCTCTGGCTGTGCGTCAACGGATTGGTTATCTCCCCGAAAACCCGCCGTTGTACCCGGAAATGAGCGTGGAGAGTTTCTTGTTCTTTGTCGCCCGGATCAAACGAGTCGTTGCAGGCGATCGCAAACAAAACGTCGAAGCCGCCCTAAAAAAATGTGGACTGTGGGAACGGCGAAAATCCCTGATTCGCAAACTCTCCAAAGGCTACCGTCAACGAGTTGGCATTGCTCAAGCCTTGGTACATGATCCACCTGTGATTGTTTTGGATGAACCCACCGTTGGCTTAGACCCGCGCCAAATCATCGAAGTCCGCAACCTCATTAAAAGCCTAGCTGGAAATCACACCATTGTATTATCGACTCATATTTTGCCAGAAGTCAGCATGACTTGTAATCGGGTAACGATTATTAACCGAGGCCAAGTGGTGGCAACCGGAACACCAGAAACCCTGATGGAAGAACTCACCGCCGGATCAGGCTATGAACTCGAACTCGATAGCGCAATAGATCCCGAAAAGTTAATCCTCCTCGAACAAATTCCCGGTGTGCGATCGCTACAATATCTTCCCGAACAACTCGAAGACCGCAGACAAATCCAAATTTTCTGTGAACCCAATACCGAACCCGGGCCAGAAATAGTCGCCGCTTGTGTCTCCTACGGGTTGAACCTCTATGAAATGCGCCGCACTCGCGCTAGCCTAGAAGATGTCTTCCTCGAACTCACCACCCAACAAGTTGCGGCATCACAGGAGAGTCTAGAACCGGAAGCGATATCTGAACCTATAGACGAAAAAGCCGATGCAGTAGACAATAATCAACTAGACGATGAACCCGACTCAACCCCTTAACGAACGATTATGCTTGTCACCCTCAGCAACCTGATGGCAATCTATCGCAAAGAACTCCAAAGTTACTTTGCCTCACCTCTGGCTTATGCGATCGCTGGAGTGTTTTGGGTGTTGACGGGATATTTCTTTGTTGCCGTTTTGTTAGGGCCGGATGGTCTAATTCAACAAGTCGCCCTGCGCGATCAGTATGGCATTACTGACCCTCCCATTGACTTACCCTACGAATTTCTACAAGTCTTTTTGCGGTTAATGGGTTCAATGTCGTTATTTGTTCTGCCGATGTTGTCAATGGGACTCTACGCCGAAGAACGCAAACGGGGAACGTTGGAACTTTTGGCAACATCTCCGGTGACAAATTGGGTGGTGGCAACGGGAAAATTACTCGGGGTTCTCACCTTTTACACGACGATGATATTACCCTTAATGGCATTAGAAGCCGTCGCCCTAAGTGTGGCGGAACCGCCGATGTCTCCGGCTATTTTCCTGACTGCCCATGCGGGATTAATTTTACTGGCGGCTGGGGTGCTATCGTTGGGAATGTTCATTTCTTCGTTAACAGAAAGTACAATTTTATCGGCGATCCTCACGTTTGCGTTAGTGTTGTTTTTGTGGGTGATGGATCTGATTGGTAATAGTTTGGGTGGCAACTTCGGCAGTGCTTTAGCCCATTTGTCGCTGATTTCCAACTACACGAACTTGATTCGAGGCGTTTTAGATAGCAGTAGTATTATTTTATTTGGCAGTTATATTATTTTAGGCGTATTTCTCACCGCTCAGTCCATTGATGCCTTGCGCTTCCAGCGTTATTAAACCATGAAAAACAAAACAGCCGTCAGTTGGAAGTTCTTAAAATACACCTTTTGGCTAGGCCCTATCCTGATTATTATGGGCTTATCAGCCGGGTTTGTTTCGGGAAGTTGGCAACCTGTTCCCTTGGGTTTAATGATTGCGGGAGTGGTGATTATTGGGTTGTGGTTTTTGTTTCGCGTCTATTTTCGTCAAGGCGATAGTCTCAAACATCCCTACTGGAGTCGTCGTTCTACACAAGCCGGAACCAATGCTTTTGCGGCGACGGTTTCTGCATTCGTCATTGTTGGGTTAATAAACTTTCTTGCCCTTCGTCATGCAGTCCGTCTCGACTTAACCGAAAACCAACAATTTACCCTTGCCCCGCAAACACAAACGCTGTTAACAAATTTAGAACAACCTGTTAAAGTATTAGTGTTTGATCGCGGTCAAAATCCCCAAGCTAAAGAACTGTTAGATCGCTATAGCCGCCTCGCCCCCGAAAAATTTAGTTATGAATTTATCGATCCCCAAATGCAACCCGGAGTCGCCCAAGAATATGGGGTGAGTGAGTTTGGGGAAGTTTATATTGAGTCGGGAAAGCAACGCCAGTCTCTCCCAAAAGAAGGTTTAGAAGTTCTCAATGAAGTCAAACTGACGAACGGTATTGAACAATTAAGCAGTAGCCGTACTCCGAAAGTTTATTTCCTTGAAGGTCACGGTGAACGTCCGTTAACGGAAGGACAAGGCGGTTTACAAAATGCAGTTAATGCTCTGGCTGAGAAGAATTTTATCATTGAACCGCTCAGTTTAACGCAACAAGCGACGATTCCTGAAGATGCGGATGTGATTGTCGTTGCAGGGCCACAACGTCAACTGTTTAAAGGGGAAGTTGAAGCCTTAGAGACGTATTTAGATCAAGGCGGTAGTGTATTATTAATGATAGACCCGAAAACCGATCCGGGATTAAATCAATTCTTAGAAAAATGGGGCGTTAAAATTGATGATCGCCTCGCTATTGATGCAACCGGAAGCGGTCGGTTAGTTGGACTCGGGCCTACTGTTCCGATTGTACGCGAATATGGGGAACATCCGATTACTCAAGCGTTTAATAATGGCATTTCTTTTTATCCTTTAGCCCGTCCTGTGGAAACTCGCACGATAGAAGGGATAACAGAAAGTCCTCTGATTTGGACAGAAGCTGAAAGTTGGGCGGAAACAAACCTAGCCAGTCGCGAGTTAGAATTTAATCCCGATAGCGATCGCAAAGGGCCGTTATCCTTGGGAGTAGCGTTAACCAAACCTGCATCCGAACCCACTCCAGCCGCGCCTAAACCCACACCAACCCCTACTCCTGAAGCAGTCACCCCAGAAAAGCCAACAGAAGCGACACCAACCCCTACTCCTGAAGCAGTCACCCCAGAAGCTTCTGAAACCCCAGAAGAAACCGCCCCCTCAGAAGCAAGGTTAGTCGTGTTGGGAAATTCTCAATTTGCGACAAATGGTTGGTTTGAACAGCAACTCAATGGGGATGTGTTCATCAACACGGTGACTTGGTTAAGTAAACCCGATCAAGGTACCCTGTCTGTTCGTCCTAGACCTGTTACGAACCGTCGAATAGCGATGACACCCGTTTTAGGGCGTTCAATCAGTTGGGTTGCTATCATTATCTTACCGCTCTTTGGGTTTGTCACCGCAGCAATTTTATGGTGGCGACGAAGATAGAACAATTATCGCCAAGTAGCAGCGCCCCGAGTCCCAAACCGCAACGGCACCCAAACCAAAAACGGATAAACAATAAAAGCAGTTGACATACTCCCCGCATTAAAATGACGGGGATTCTGAACTCAAACAACAGTTGCAGCGAATACCTGTCTTATACCGTCTAATTCAAGAGTCGATGCCCCAACTCTCTTGATATTTAAAGAGGCATTTTCATCACGTCCGTTAACACTTGAACAGGACGGACAACGCCATTCTCTAATATTTAATTCCAGTTTTTTCAGAACATGACCACAGTGGAAACAAGTCTTAGAAGAAGGATACCACTGGTCAATAAAGACGATTAATTTACCTTTTTTCAGGCTAACCCATTTCAGTATTTCAATAAATTCACCGAAGGCTAAGTCACCTATTTTTCGCCCCCAAAGCCTTTGCATTCCTTTTAGGTTTAAAGTCTCGAAGCAGAGTACATCAAACAGGTCGGTGAGTTGATGAGCAAGTTTCCAGAACCAGTCACGGCGGCGGTTTACAACTTTCTCATACTGGCGAACAAGATGCTTTCTCGCTTTCTCCCAGTTATTAGAACCTTTCCGTTTTTTAGACAAACTTCGAGACGCTTTCTTAACATCGTTGATGGCTTGCTTGAAAAACTGCGGCGATTGTATTGAGAACCCTTCTGAACAGGTTAAAAACGTCTTTATCCCGAAATCAAATCCCGCGATTTTACCCGTCGAAACAGATGAAGAACAAGGAAGAACGGATTCACTTATCTGTTGGCAGCCAAGATCTGTGCGACCCACAGACAACTTAATCCGTTTTTCGATTTCATATCCGTTTTTAGTCTCTGACTTGATTTCAGCGTGGTTACTGTTATCGACAACAACCAATAAAAACATCTCACCAAGAGGTGTTCTCTTTACCGTTACAGTTTTGACTTTTCCCTCAATCGGTTGAGAATCCCAGAATTGATAGACTTTACTACCAATCTTGATTCTGTTACCACTGAAAAATTTGTATCCAGCTTGTTTTAGAGTGAATGATTTGTACTTCTTAACCTTCTTGAAATTAGGCGGTCTAACTCCTTTCTTGTTGTGTTTGAAGAATAATTGATAGGCTTTTTCAATGCGCTGACAAATATCTTGAACAGCTTGAGAACCTACTAATTGCCAAAACTTGTTACGTTTTCTTAATTTGGAAATATGCTTTTGAAGATCTGCACAGTTCAAGTGTTTGCCCCATATCCGGTAGTACCGTTTATGCAAGGCAACACAGTGATTATAGATAACTCCTGCTGCATTGATAGTGAGCTTGAGATATCTATTTCGCTTGTGTTGATAGAACTTAAACTTAAGTGTCTTCATAGTTTTATGATGATAACATGAACTGTAGGCTATTACAATCTATTAACATGAAATCGACATATAGACACTTTAACCACGCCGTCGGAAATGCTACTGTGCATTTGGCGCAATTCCTTGCCGCCGAAAGAGGTTATTCTATAGAAACGAACCATTAAAGCTGAGATGTATAGAGGTTTTACAGTCGGTCGAAGAACGATAATAAATGGGCTATCAAAGCAATAGAGGTCGCTTCAGATAATCTTCACCTTCTTGTAGAATATGATCCACACCATTCAATTGCTCAAGTTGTTGAAGCTTTTCAGGGTAGAACGTCTCGATTTCTTAGACAAGAATTCCCAGAATTGTTAAAACTGCCTAGCTTGTGGACTCACTCTTATATGTTTGATACTACTGGGAAAATAAGCAGCAAAAGAATACTTGAATATATCATTGTCTTGCCAAGTCAATTAATGATGCGGGTTGGTATCAATTCAGAAAATGGTTAGAGTATTTTGGAAGCAAGTTCGGTCGGGTAACAGTTGCTGTTAACCCTGCTTATACCTCCCAAACCTGCTCTAATTGTGGTGCGATTGTTAAAAAATCTCTATCAACTCGAACTCATATTTGTCAGTGTGGGTGCGAGTTAGACAGGGATCATAATGCCGCAATTAATATTCTGAATTCAGCTTTGAGTACGCTAGGGCATAGCGGAACTTGGATCTTAGATCAAAACGCTACCCTTCGGGAACGCCTGCGGCGAACAGGAGATTTGTCCTCTACTGTGATAGGAGAAATCCTGCCTCAGCAAGTCGAGTCGTAGAATGAAGAATCCCCGTCGTTTACGACGTGGGAGTGTCAAAAATTGTTATACTCTCTCCTATGGGATCTCTCAATGATTCTAGCTCAACTGTCAGTTCCGTCAATTCGGTTCAACTTGTATACAGTCACAGCCGAAAATTTGATCAATAGCAATGAGCAGAGAGCGTGTTTACAACTTCTTTGTGTCTTTGTGTCTTTGTGGTTAAATCAGGCTTGATCCTTGTCAAGATACCAGCCCTCACTGCGTATATTGTCAACACCTTAACCCCCACGAACCCTTTTATTTTAAATTCCGCAAAACTATAATGAAGTTTCAACGATCTACTTTAATTTTAATGCTGATAGCCCTGGGTTTAGGCGGATATGTTTATCTTTTTGAAGTGCAACAAACCGCTCAAAAACAAGAAATTCAAGCGATAGAAAAGCAAATTTTTTCGTTTTCCCGAGATGATGTCAAATTCTTAACCGTAAAAACCCCCGAACAAACGGTAATAGTTGAACGAATTTCTGACAGTGAAAACCCCCAAGAATCGCCCTGGAAACTGACCCAACCTGTTCAAACCCCAGCTAACCAAGCAACGGTAGATTTTTTATTAAATCAGTTAGTAACCGATCAAAGTATTCCTGAAGAACCCAATATCGGCTTGCGTCGTCTGACAATTTCCCCAGAAGAATTACCCCAATATGGTTTAGATAATCCCCAACAAATCGTCGAAGTTAAACTAAAAAACGAAGAAATATATCAACTGATTATCGGCAAAAAAGACTTTAGTGGTCGTTCAATTTATGGGAAAACTAATACATCCGAAACTGAAGAAAACCTCTCGATTTTAGTGATTCCCGAAGGGATTATGTCCGCCATTGTTCGCCCCTTAGACGAGTGGAAACTTGCTGAAACTCAACCCCAAGAAACCGAAGTCAAATCTCCACCTGAAAACTTACAAACCCCACCTCAAACGCCCGTTGAAGCGACGCCTGTACCCCAAACCAATCCTTCAGAACCCAATAACCCAAATCAAACGGTACCGCCCCCTTCTACGGCTGCACCTGAACCCCAAACCCCAACTCAAACCCCAACTCAAAACCCCTCTGCCAACCCGGAATCTGCCGAAACTGAAAATCAGCCCTAATTAAACAATTCCACACATTGATTAAACCAATTTTCAGCACCGTCACTGATTTGATTGGGACTAAAAGAATGAGAATATTCTTCGATATTTAAAGCTTGATTAGAAACATTCATTTCCCAACCACTCACCCCTTGATCTCCGATGACGGGATAAGCGTAGGTGAGATTTTCAATTTTACGAGTTGCTGACTGATAACTTCCTTGAAAACAAGCCCCAATATCCGAATCTTGGAGATAAACCAACCCTCGAACTTGGTCATTTTTATCCCGCAAATAAACAATATATTCCGCCCCAATTTCACTGGGTGAGGGGGTTTGACCCCGGAAATTAACTTGAGACGTTTCTCGTTGAAGTAAAGGTGTTTTTACAGGAGTTGCGAAAGACATCTCAGGAACAACAATCAAACTTAAGACTGTTGTCGCCAGAGTCGCAAAGATGCTAGAAGAATAAAGTTTTAACTTCATATTAATGTCCCCGATGAGTGGTGACATCTATAACAACAACTTGGGAATGAGCAATTCCTGAGAGGAAATTAGAAAAGACGGTAAACCCATCCCTTCGGCGGGTTGGAGAGAGTGAGAACCGGGAAAACGGGGTGAAACCCATCAGAAACAGACATAATTACGGAACCCGCCCCTACAAATGTTCACTGAATATGGTATCCTCCAGTTCAGATTGCAAATTTGCTCATAACCATCTTTTCCTAGAGGATTTTAGATGAAACGCAAACATTTGGTTTGGCAGGGAATGACGTTGTTAGTTGGTACAATGTTCTTCGGAACAGCTTTAGCCCGAGAACTGTCCGAACAAGAAAAAACAGTCGTTTGCAGACTCAAAGAGGTGGTGAACGAAGCAGGGAGAGACGGTTATGAGTTGATCTTCTGGCCGGTGGTTCGTAAAGGGCCTCCGAAAATTAGCGCTCCTCTAACGGTTAAACTAGATCCATCCGTTGAGTATCTGTTTGTGGGCTACTGCGATGAAAATTGCAGTGATGTTCAACTCAAAATCTCTAACCTGTCTGGAGACGAACTCGGTTCTGAACAGGATACCTTATCCGTGCTAACCTTTGAACCGCCCTACACCGATGACTACGAGTTAAGTTTGCGAATGACAGACTGTAGCACCGAAGAAGGATGTGTCTTCGGTTTGGGAATTTTAGCGCCCAAAGGTGCGGCTGTCCCCTTCGCCTCTCGTTTACCGCCAGAGTTAGCCCAGTTTGAGGTCTGTAAGCCTTAATTTGACCGAGAATCAAAGAGCGCAAGCCCCTAAATTCTATTTATGGGGATAAGCCCAAGTGCGAATTTATTCGCCGTCAGACTTCCTTCTGATTTTGAATGTATTGCTTAACTATTTCTAGTGGCGCTCCACCAACAGTAGCAACGAAGTAGGAGTTAGTCCAAAGAGTTGGAAGCCTTGATTTGAGCTGCGGAAATTCCAGCCTTAAGTAACGGGAGGTTGCGCCTTTAAACCTTTTAACAGCCTTGTGAATGCCAAACTGGGGGTCTACCTCAATGAGCAAATGTACGTGGTCTGGCATTATCTCCATCTCAAGGATGTCTACCTGTATTTCTTTGGCTATTTGCTCAAGTAATTCCTTGAGTCGAGTATCCACACCATCAATCAATACTGGGCGTCTATACTTGGGAGTCCAAACAATGTGATATTTGCACGAATAAACGACGTTCCTATTCGACTTAAAATTCTTCATAAAACTCCGGAAAAATAGATAGCCTTGATGTGTATAATTAATTATACAGATATAAGCTATCTAACCAGGAGGTGATTCAAGAGTGTTGGTGCTGGAGTATAAAGCAGTCGTGAAGAAGGCACAGCGCATAGCTATTGATGAAGCTATTCGTACCTCACAGTTTGTTAGAAACAAAGTGCTGAGATACTGGATGGATAATCGAGGTGTCGGCAAAAAAGAGATGTACCAGTACAACACTCAGTTACGTGCAGAGTACACATTCGTTGCAGAACTCAACTCCCATGCTTGTCAAGCATCTGTTGAGAATGTAGAACGTGCAATCAATCGATTTTTCGACAATTGCAAGAAAAAGAAGCCTGGGAAGAAAGGGTACCCTCGGTTCAAGAAAAATACCCGTTCGGTTGAGTACAAGGTTTCTGGCTGGAAATTGCATTCATCCAAGCGTCGTATTAATTTCACCGACAAAAAAGGTATTGGTGAACTCAAGTTGTTAGGAAAGTGGGATATTCACACATTCCCCGTAGATCTAATCAAGCGAGTTCGCATTGTACGAAAAGCTGATGGCTACTATGTGCAATTTTGCGTCAAGGTTGATAATCAGCAAGATGCACCAAATACTAATACAGAAGTCGGTATTGATGTTGGACTAGAATACTTTTATTCCGACTCTTCCGGCAATCACGAGGAAAATCCTCGGTTTTTACGCAAAGCCGAGAAGAATATCAAGCGCTCTCAGCGTCAAATTTACAAGAAAAAGAAGGGGTCAAGCGGACGGAAAAAAGCTCGTGGTGTTTATGGACGCAAGCATTTAAGAGTAACTCGACAAAGAGAAGAACACGCTAAGAGACTGGCGCGTAACTTATGCCTAGCAAACGCTAAGGTTGTCTTGGAAGACTTAAATGTAAGCGGACTGGTGAGAAATCACAAGCTAGCCAAAAGTATTAATGATGTTTCTTGGTATCAATTTCGTTGCTGGCTTGAATACTTTGGGCAGAAATTTGGTAGAGAAGTAGTCGCAGTTCCACCGCATTTCACTAGCCAAGAATGCAGTAAATGTGGTGCTAAAGTTCAGAAAACTTTAAGCACTCGCACTCATTCTTGTCCACATTGCGGATACGTTGAACATCGGGACGTGAATGCTGCCAAAGTAATCTTAAGTCGTGCAAACGCTACGGGTGGGCAACCCGGAAGTAACGCTAGTGGAGTTGTTGTCTCTATCTCTGTTGGTCGCAAGACCTGCAAAGGCAAGCAACGACAGTGAAGCTAGAATCCCCGCGATTCTATCGCTGGGGAGTGTCAAGATCCTTGAAACAATAATACAACTCCTGCGATCGCAATCATTGCCCCTAATATTGCTCTGAGGCTCACTCTATCTCCCAGACTCGCCGCAATCGGTAAAACAAACAGAGGACTGGTAGAACTGAGCGCTTGAGCAATCCCCGCAGCCGTGAATTTCAAAGCCGTTTGTTGCAACCAAATTCCCAAGTATGTGCCTAAAAAAGTTGCCAGTCCGATGACTAAAAATGTTCGTCGAGACTGCAAGGGTTTTAAGATTAAATCAAAGTTTTGGCGGTGAATTAACAGCCATAAAAATAAGATAACGGTTCCACCCGATAACCGTAATAAGGTACTCCACAACGGGCTAATTTCAGTTTGCGTCAGGGCGACGTGCGATAAAATGACACCCACCGCTTGACAGATTTCTGCTAATAACCCAAACAACAACCCGCGTCGTAAATGAGTTGAACCGACAACACCATCTCCGACTCGTTCAGTTACCACCCAAGCCACGCCTAAAACGGTTAAAATAATCCCAAACCAAGCCGAAAGCGGGAGTCGTTCTTGTAGGAAAATAAACGCTAAAATTGCCGTTAGGGGCGGGGCTAACGTTTCCATCAACAGCGCTCGTCTTGGCCCCAAACATTTCAACGTAGTAAAATAAGCACTGTCTCCGATGGCAATTCCAATGATACCACTCAGCAGTAATAAACCGACGGTTGTTAATTCAATATCAGGGAATAGACTGCCTCGCAGGATAATCGTTAACAGAAAGAATAGAATCGCCATCACGCCTTTAATTAAGTTTAATCCAATGGCGGAAATTTTCTGTCCGGCTTGACTATAAACTACCGAAGATAGCGACCACAAAAAAGCTGCCAATAAAGCTGCAAATTCACCCCGAAAGTTTGTTAAAAGAGAAAGTTGAATCATCTAAAATGCTTGAACACAATTAACGCATGATAACAGGTTCAGAGAAAATTGGTTAGACCACAAAGAGACAAAGACACAAAGATTTTATCTTGGTGATCTCCCTGTGGAGCGTGTTTTTTATTCTTTTAATTTAGGGTTTTAGATAAAATTTTTCAATTATTCTCTATCTCTATCTTTTTATAGAGGATTTTCCAAAAAACTGAGTTAAAATGAAAGAGTCACTGTTGTTTCTGAACGCAATACGGATGGTAAACTATCAAGAAATAGAACCAAAAATACCAGCTTTAATTGAGCAGAAGAAACAGGTAAAACAGTTTGAAAAGAGCTTAAAAGATATCTATTTTATTAGTGGATTGGGTGCAGATAGACGGGTATTTAAACGATTAAAAGTAGAAGGATATCAGCCTGTTTATGTTAATTGGTTAGAACCTAAAAAGGGGGAGTCAATTGAAGATTATGCTCAACGTTTAACGTCTCAAATTAAATCAGATCATCCTATTTTAGTGGGTCTTTCTTTTGGGGGTATTGTTGCGGTAGAAATTGCTAAACAGATTAAAGTTGAGAAAGTGATTCTTGTTTCTAGCACGAAAACTCAGTCGGAAATTCCACCTTATTTTAAAGTTTTTAGAGGGTTTCCAATTCATCGAATCTTTCCGTTTAAGAGTTTATTTTGGGCATTGTATTGGATACTGTTTTGGTTTTTTAGTATAGAAACCGTTGAGGAACGTCGGTTATTGAGAGCAATTTTGCGAGATACAGATGCAGGTTTTATGAAATGGGCAATTCACAAAGTTGTGACTTGGAAAAATAAAACAATTCCTGATAATTTGTATCAGATTCATGGGCTAAATGATCGCATTTTTCCCAAGCGTTTTATTGACGCGAATTGCTGGAAAGAAGGGGGGCATTTTATGATTTTGAATAAAGCGGTTGAAATCTCGAAACTGTTAGAAGAGATTATTAACCGCAAACCGATCATCCCTAACAATTAGAACAAATCTCATTAAAGCGGCTGTATTTCTATCCAAATTCCGGTTTCTTCTGTTCCTGAAACATATTCAACGGTTAAGCGGGGAAGACAACTTAAACGATCATCCATTAACACCCCCGCCCCGTTTAAAGTGAGTGCATCTAAACAAGCACCCGCCATGTTATCTAAATCAGAATTGGTGCGATGATTCCCAAAAAAACGAATGGCAACTGCCGCTTTTTGTAGGGGAAATTTATGCTTAGATCGCAACTGAGACATCTGACGATATAGCTCGATTTCCGCTCGATTTCGCCATTCTCGATAACGATTGGGCATATAGGTGCCATTTGAGGTGACACGGGGACGAGCCTTTGGAACAACCGCTCCGGGAATACAAAACCGAATGATATCCGCAGTAGAATGAAGCTGAGAATTCGCTTGAATGGGTGTAAAATCAACATCAATAACGGATTCAATCTCAGGGGTAGCTGGGGCGGGTGACTGTTGAAGGCTAATACTTTGAGGAACAGCTTCAGCAGAGGGTTCTAAATGTTTAATTTCCTCTGGTGCGATCGCTTCTGGAACAACAGTCAATTCAGAAAGCAGACGAGGAGAAGGAAGCCAACTCTCGGGTTTTGGGGGTAATACGGGCTGTTCAATATAGTCTTGAACTTGAGAATATTTACCCGCCATTCCCATATACATCTGAGCCGTTTGTTCTGTGAGATTACACTGCGTCTTCAGCCAATTTCCCCACTCAGTCGCAGAAATTACAGTTCGAGCTTTGATCAACACAGCCCCGGCATTGCAAGCATGAATCAGTGAGGTTTTGGGAGATTGAATGCAAAGCTGATGTTCTTGATGAATGCGAGTCGCCAATTGATCAAGTTGATCGGGTTTTGGGAGAGTCAAAATAGAATCCGTGAGCAAGTTTAGTGGGCTGTTCACATTAAAAGAAAACTCTATCCCTAAAGAAATAACATCTGAGATTTAATTGCGGAATGCAACGATGAATTTTAGGTGTTTGAATCATCCATCCAATATTGCAAATTTTGAGTTTCGAGATTAGACTTCACCAATACACCGGGTTCACTTTGAATCGGTAGAACATCTAGCTTATCGGTTTGAGCGCAATATTTCAAGTCATCATAGCATTTTAACCCAGCAAGACGCCTGCCATGACTGGCTGAGTTCAGCAGTTGATAGAGTTGATCTTGCCACTGCAAATAAAGTGAAATCGCCCCATAAACTTCGTCATTGCCTGCGACATCATCGACAGGATAACCCATTTCTGTGATCAAACTATTGGCAATTGCGCCTGCACAAACCGTATCCTCTAAAGAATAGCTTCCTTCCCAACCTGAACCCAAAATCCAAACCGTTTCAGGCTTTTTCGTCATCAGATACTCAACAACGGCTTGTCGATTAACCAAAGCAGACGTGATCACCACCGGAGCATTTTGAACCCGTTGTAAAGCCCGAGTGCCGTTGGTTGTGGTCATAAATAATCGTTTTCCGTTGACCATTTCCGGCGTGCAGTCGAGGGGAGAATTTCCCAAATCACAGCCTGCGACTTTCTGGCCTCCGCGTTCACCGACTCTCACGCGCTTGTCAGCCGGCCATTGTTCGCTGACTTGCATTAACACTTCTATGTCGCTAAAAACCTGCACCGCTTCAGCCCCAGCATTCAGCGCCGTTGCAATTGTTGTTGTTGCCCGTAGAACATCGACGACAATCGCGCATTCAGGCATATCTGTCGGGGTAAGTTCGGGAGTGTGATAAACAAACAGCTTCACAGTGATGACCGTTATAAGTAAACTTGCCGATTATCTATTTTAGGGTTTTTTGACCGAGTTTAACTTTTATTTTTGAATGGTTCTATGAAATCCTTAAATTTGCCTTTAGGGGTTGACCATTTGGAATTTTCCATTTACAATAGAGTAAATAGTAAAATCAGGCTAGTCATGTCATACCTAAAGCGATGGGAATCCCCACGCCGCCAGGGAAGAAACGATAAAGGAAAAGGCGGTTCAGCTCGAGCAAAACAACTGAAGAAACGGCAGCAAGTTCTGCGAAACAAACTAAAGCCCGACCAGGGCAATCCAAGCAAACCAGAACAGCTAGGGAAGGGAAAATCAGAAAATCCCTTCCCTTTATTTTTGGGATTATATTTAGGAATCAACCTGAATATTCGGACAGATAGTCTGCGCCGCTTGTTGAAATGAAGGTTGATCTTGCCATTGATCAAGTAACTCAACTAACTCCCCTTTGAGGGTTTCTAAAGCGGCAATTTGCTGATTAATCGCATCAACCTTCGCTTCTAAACAGTGCTTCACCTCCCCACAAGGCAACTCACCCTGATCGCGAATCTCTAAAATTTCTCGAATTTCACTCAAACTCAACCCCAAAGATTTAGCCCGTTTAACAAAACTCAACCGCGTTAAAACAGAGGAATTAAACAGGCGATATCCAGACTCAGATCGTTCAACCGTCGGAATGAGTAAACCAATCTCTTCATAATAACGGATGGTTTTAACCGATAAACCCGTTTGACTGGAAACTTCACCAATTTTGAGGAGTTGATTGTGGGTTGTAGAAACCATGAGAACAAATTTTAAAACTCACCAGCCAAGTTGCCAATTCTCCTTTTATATTAGTAAGGCGGACGCTTCTGTTTGGGAGTCAACATCGGCAGAGGAGCTCGAGAAGAACTCGGAGGAAGATAATATTCTGGTGCGGCTTCTGGTGACTCGACTTGAGAACCTTGGCTTTGCCACCATCGAAGCAAAACTGCAATACCAACTGTTCCCACTCCAAAACCCAATAGTGACCAAGTTGCGCCGACTCCGCCAATCACAGCATCAACCGCTCCCACGGTAATCATAAAACTGACAACTGGCTCTCTACGATAAGCGGACTTAAACATCCGTAGCCATAATGCGTTCATCTGTGCTGATTCTACTCTCTATTATCGTTATTTTCTTTAACTTTTGATGGGCATCCGCAATAAAGTCTACTAGCCGACTTGCTGAAATTCATCTCAACTGATTCAAACTTCCCTTGGAGGTTGTCAAAGCAACTTCCCCCGTCTGAGTAGAGGAAGTTGCCCCTAGATTAACTCAAGCCGAGCCAGGATAGCAACCCTTGTCCGGTAAAATATTCAACAGCGAGTGTGATGACAAAACCGACCATCGCGGCGCGGCCATTTAAACGTTCCGCATAACGATTAAATCCAAATTTCGGTTCTTCTAAGTTGGGGGTAGTTGTCGGTTGTGTTTGTGTCATAGATGTTTGATTGTCCTGCACGGGTCTTACTTTAATTGTAATCCTTCTCAAAAGAAACGTTCTCAGTTGACTTGTGCTGAGAGTCTCCGCCATAGTATACATGAAGCGGACGATCACATCACTATCTAAATTGGAGGTTTTGATTTATGGCAACCGACTCAGCAACGCTTCTCGCTCTTGATTTTGATGGGGTTGTCTGTGATGGTATGATTGAATATTTTCAGACAGCATGGCGAACCTATTGTCGTATTTGGTCGCCTTCTGATCCCGTACCGACAAATGATCTCGCCCAAAAATTCTATCGGACTCGCCCAGTCATCGAAACAGGTTGGGAAATGCCTATATTGGTGCGAGAATTGGTCAAGGGAACGTCTGAAACCGAGATTTTGCAAGATTGGCCGACGATTGCTAAACAGACGATTACCGAAGAAAATTTAGATCCGAAAACGTTATCGACTCAACTCGATAGTATCCGTGATCAATGGATTTTCGAGGATTTACCCAGTTGGTTGTCTTTACATCGGTTTTATCCAGGAGTGATTGAACGGGTCAAGTTATTTTTAGAGTCTTCTTTACAGCTTTATATTATCACAACGAAAGAAGAACGGTTTGTGCGATCGCTTCTCGAACAAGGAGGGGTGAATATGGCAGAAGGGACGATTTTTGGCAAAGGGGAAAAACGTCCTAAATATGAAATTTTGCGAGAGTTATTGGCAACAATTAAACCGACTCCTAATATTTGGTTTGTTGAAGATCGACTCAATACCTTACTGACGGTTCAACAACAACCCGATTTGGGCGATGTGCGTTTATTTCTGGCAGACTGGGGTTACAATACTCAAACGGAACGAGATTCTGTCAGCGAATATCCGCGTATTCAGCTTTTATCTTTGTCTGAGTTTATAGAAGACTTTTCGGCTTGGGGATAACAAAACCTCAGAAGTTGCCTGAAAGATCAATTTTGTTCTATGATTAAACTCATTACCTGTTTTCAAGTCCTCTGAAAACCTATGCTTGATCTGACAAAACTCGCCCTACAAATGCAGGGAATGAGTCAACACATGAGTCGGGAAGTCGAAGCCGCCCGTAAACGCTTAGAGGTGGCTGAAAGCTTATTTGAAGCGGCTAAACCCCATCAAAGTGAGTTAGTTGCTCATCAGGAAAATTTAGGAAATCGTATTTTATTTAATGCAGCAAAGCCTGTGGAACCGATAGATACTTGTTCCTATATTCCCGTTCCCCCAAAAGTTCATACGGTATTCGCTACAGATGGTTCTCAAATTTCACCCAGCGCTCACGAAATTGCCTATTGTTATTTGTTAAATGTTGGTCGGATTATTTTATATTATGGTCAGAGTCGTCATCCGGTTTTAGATAGTGTTCCCGAAATTTATTATCAACCAGAAGATTTATATATTTCTCGTCAATGGGGAATTAGAACTGAAGAATGGATGGGCTATCGGAGAATGGTTTCAGAAGCCGTTATTTTAGCAGAAATTGGAGAGCATTTATTAAAAACATCAAGTCAATTAACCACCCCAACCTTAGCAATGGTAGATGGTTCTTTAACTTATTGGTTTCTTGAACAACTTCCCTGGGAAGCCCGCAATTTAATCTTAGAACCGATATTAGACGCTTGGGAGAGTTTACGGTTAGCCGGAATTCCGATATTAGGATATGTGAGTGCTTCTCGCAGTAGTGAAACGGTGTCTTTTTTGCGGTTAGAAGCTTGTCCTCACCCCGAACCCAACTGTATTAAATATTGTCCGACGGTGGGAATTATTGATAGCCAAGGTTTTTCTAAAAAAGCACCCTGTCAAGGGGTTGAACCGTTGCGAGATACAGTGGTTTGGGCGTCTAAATTACAACCCGGTCAACGTAGTCCGTTATGGCGATCGCAAGCTAAAATATTAGATCTGTATGATGGTCATCAAGTCTATTTTTGTTATGTGAATGTCGGAACAGAAATCGCCAGAATTGAAATTCCCGCTTGGGTGGCTGAAAATTCCGAACAGTTAGAATTAGCATTAGGAATGATGATCGCCCAAGTTAAAAAAGGCTATGGTTATCCCGTAGCGTTAGCAGAAGCCCACAACCAAGCTGTTGTCAAAGGAGGCGATCGCACTCGTTTTTTTGCAATGTTAGAACAGCAAATGATTAAAGCTGGAATGAAAAATATTGGAACCTCTTATAAAGAAGCCAGAAAACGGGGAAGTATTGCTTAACTTCGTGATGCGAGAATCACATAGTCATCAAGTGTATAGCTAGAATTGTACTTAACGCCTAAATACTCTCTCATTAATTTTCCCATGTAGGTTTGAGGGGGTAAGTTAGATCTAGCAAATTTAGCAAACTCACTCCCCTTCATTGTACTTCTTTGAGGGGTAGAAGTCAAATATTTGTACCAAACTAGATTTAACTCCATTTCCCGAAGCATTTTTTCAACTAACTCTTGTTCTTGAATGGGATCTTCACAGCAGTTTAAGTTATTAATTTTCCAGAGTTTTTTATCTTGAATGATCAGTAAAACATAACCTCCGGGTTTTAGGCAAGATTTGAATATATCTTTGTATTTGAGATAAGCAGAGTTTCGGCTTTCAACTTCATAAAACCAACAATGAGAAATCACAATAAAATCAAAAAAGTCTTTAGGGATTTTTTCAAAGTTCGCGTTTTCGTCAAATATATCCGTTGTATCAAAACGAAAATAAGCATTCGTTGCATTTGACTGTTGCTCAATATATCTTCGCCAAAATTGCAAACCTCTGTACTGAAATATATCTTGTTTTTCTAGGGAATAGTAAGCTACCTGAATCGGAGAAAATGGAGTATAAAGATAGCTACTTCGTAAGAATAAATCTAAACCATAAGCCATTGTTCCTGGGCCAGCAGCAATATCTAAAATGTTGAGATGTATCGGTAACAATCCAGATTTATAGATTAAAAACCAAGCTAAATAACTACAGTATACATTTTCTAGAAAATAACGAATAAAGTAAATATGGGGACTGAGTTCATAGCTATAGCTTGGATCTTTTCCTCCTTTTAAACTATTCAGATCTTGCATGGCGTCCTTTAACATCGATTCAAAATTATTTCTTTTTCGACGAAGTTGTTCAAACTCACCTTGAATAAAGTTAGCGAGACTAAGTTCAAAATTATCAAATATTTCGTGAACAATTCCTGTACATTGAAGCAATCCTGCATCATGTTCAATTAATTTTAATTTTTGCCAAATATCATTGATAAAATATTGTTCTTTAGATAAAAAGAGTTGATTCTTTCCTGGGATATAATCAAGATAACTTGATTGATTTAACTGTTTAAGCGTTTCTTCTAATTCTTGCTTTAACTGCTTGATATTTTTGTTTTGTTGATTGATTTTATAATGTAAGTTTAACTTGTCTCGATAAAGCTTTTCTTGCCAAGAAAGCTGTTCTCCTGATCGTTTAGCTTCTCGAATTATTTGTCGAGCTAAATCTTCATTACCTTGCTTTAAAGCCGCACAAAATTTTCGTTTTCGCCACCAACTCTTCAAAAAATTAATCATAGCCAAATCCTGCTTTTCCTTCAAAAACCTCTACATCACAAAGCAGAGCTTTTAACTTGTCAATAAAACTATTATACTTGTCCGGTTCATTGTCATACCACCATTTATATTTTTCTTTAAGGTTGACAGCTTCTTGACGGGTGCTTGCGGCTATAACTGATTCTTTTCTCGCAGCATGAAACGCTTGAATGACGACTCGATCAACGATTTCTAGTTGATAAATAAACTTGGCTTCATCTTCTTCTAAAATAGGAAGTAGGGGTGTAATTGTTACTGAAAATCTAGTTTGATATTGTTGATTGCTGGGAATATTATATCGAAGTTTTCCAATCGCTTTAAGTCGGGCTGGAATACTGGGTGTTCGAGGTTCAAAATCTTTCCGAACTGACTCACTTCCTGTCGGAATACTCATGTTAATTCGTAAGGATTTAAACTGTTGGAGTAAATCTATATCTCTGACAATCATTGGACTACGAGTTTGAATCACTAAAATGGGTTGATAGCGAATCATTACCGATAATAAACCTCTAGTCAGTTGAGTTTTAGATTCTAGAGGTTGATAAGGATCTGTGACGCTACTCATATAAATTGTTGGCGGTTTATTCGGATGACGTTTATACCATTTTTCTAACTCTTTTTCTATCAGTTGAACCGCATTTTGTTTAACAATTACCCAATTTCCCCAATCCTGACGCATCTGATTATTGGGACTAAATGCTGCGGCATAACAGTAACTACACCCATATTGACAGCCTCGATAGGGATTAAGAGTAAAGTCATAAGAGCCAATATATCCTGTTGCTTTATTGAGTATCGTTTTAGAATTTTGGTTAGAAACAGTTGCATTGCCAAACTTTTCTTTGACGAGAGGAGTATCTTGTTGAATCAATTTTTCTTGATTGTCCACTGTTTTCCTCCTCAAAATCATTAGCTATACTCCCTTTTAGATTAGCATAATATTTCTTCTTGGGTATCAAGTCAATCGTGACATTTTTTTTAGATTGTAAATAATTTTAATTAAACCTCAAGATAATTTCTTGAGCTTTTTATGGTATACTCAAAACAATTCCTCGAGTCAATACAAACATCTTGATTAAGGTTGATGTCAAAATGGCTGATAGTTTAGTTTACTGATTTTGTCAAATTGTGATGTTTATTGTTACTGAAAGTCTGAATATTTGGCAACAAATCGCTTTAGTTGCAGTTTGGTTAGGCGTTATTTTACTCCTTGCTGAAGGTTTAAATCGTTTGATGTCTGTGGAGGCGGAAGTCTCCCGAAAAGTGGTTCATATTGGCACGGGAAATGTTATTCTACTGGCATGGTGGCTGAATATTCCCGCTTGGATTGGCATTTCAGCAGGGGTAATTTCTGGGATTATCGCTCTAATTTCTTATAAATTTCCGATTTTACCGAGTATTAATAGTGTCGGACGCAAAAGTTTAGGAACGTTTTTTTATGCGGTGAGTATTGGTGTTTTAATCGGCTGTTTCTGGCCCATAAATCAACCTCAATATGCTGCTTTAGGGATTTTAGTGATGACTTGGGGTGATGGACTTGCGGCTGTCATCGGTCAGAATTTCGGACGACATCGCTATGAAATTTGGGGAATTCAAAAAAGTTGGGAAGGTTCTCTAACCATGTGCTTAGTGAGTTATCTTGTTTCTAGCTTAATTTTATTCACAGTACAAGGAAATATTTGGCAAACTTGGGTTATTTCTGTGATTGTTGCAGTTATGGCTACAGCAATGGAAGCGTTTTCTAAATTAGGCATTGATAACCTAACGGTTCCTCTCAGTAGTGCGGCGTTAGCTTTTTTTCTGAATCAATATTGGCCGGGATAATCGAGAATTTAAACCCAATTCTTTAACCAAGCTCAAATAATCGTTGTAATAGGATGTAGGGTGTACCCCAAAATCAGCTTTCCCGGTTAACTCAGCTTTTGCACAGAGTCAGGCTGAATCAGGCGTTTTTGACCCCGACCAAAGGCATATACTACAAATACTGGAAAAATCAGCCGCGTCCATAGCCCAAAAGTACCATGAATCCCTTCAAGAGAGTAAATCTCGCTTATGCAGGTGCTAAGAAACAGAAACCCAAATCGTGAGGTTTGGGAATCCCCTTCGTTTACGGAGGGGAGGATGTCAAAATCCATCAGGTTAAAGATTTTTGGATTAAATTGGAAATATGAGATTAAACAGGGCATAATCTTTAGGTATCTTTGCTATCTCGACCGTTGAATTCAGTCAATACAGGTTTTTGAGGGGGTGAAGTCGGAAAGGAAAAAGGGGGAATCTCACGGGGAACCCTGGGCTGATGTGGCATCCATCTCGATACCTAAGTGTTTAGCTAACAGATTTCACGAATTGATCGTGATAGCTTCAGAAAAAGGGTTAGCCCGTCTCGCTTGTTTGACTTCCAACTTCAAGTACAGACTCCAGCAGATTTCTTGCTCGGGGAGATGACGTATCCATCGGAAAAGTGCAGATGAACTTGTCTTTAAAACAACTCACAGTATACTTGGCTCTACTCTCAATCGGTGGTGGCACAGGATGGTTAGGAAATCGCTACCTGCAAGCGAGAAACCTGACTCACAACTCCCCCGCAGTTCCCGTGGTTCGTCAGTTACCTGTGAACACAGAGCCTTTGGTTGCAGAAAATCGAGTCGTTGAACGCAGTAGTTCAAACTTTATTGCGGAAGCTGCCGAAAAGGTCGGCCCGGCGGTTGTGCGAATTGACGCGGCTCGTCAACTCTCCAGAAATGAGCCAGGATCTCTGAATAATCCCCTGTTTAAACGGTTTTTTGGTGATCAACTCCCGCAGTCTGATGAACGGGTACGACGGGGAACGGGTTCAGGCTTTATTGTTGCGGCCGATGGTCGCCTGATTACGAATGCTCATGTGGTTGATGGCGCAAATACGGTACTGGTTACTCTCAAAGATGGTCGCACTTTTGAAGGCAAAGTTAAAGGGGTTGATGATTTAACCGATGTAGCGGCGATTAAAATTGATGTCAAAGATTTACCGATTGCTCCGATGGGTAGCTCTGAGCGGATTGTTCCGGGACAGTGGGCAATTGCCATCGGCAATCCTTTAGGATTGGATAATACTGTTACAGTTGGGATTATTAGTGCGACTGGTCGAACGAGTTCTCAAGTGGGGATTCCCAACAAGCGAGTCCGCTTTATTCAAACGGATGCGGCGATTAATCCGGGGAATTCGGGTGGGCCGTTATTGAATGATAAAGGACAAGTGATTGGGGTGAATACAGCAATTCGAGCCAATGCACAGGGGTTAGGATTTGCCATTCCGATTGAAACGGCTGTCAGAATTGCTAATCAGTTATTTGAAAAAGGCAAAGCGGATCATCCATTCCTTGGAGTTCAAATGGTCGAGTTGACTCCGAAAATTAAAGAAGAAATGAGTGAACAGCTTGAAGTGAAGTTGATCAAAGACCGAGGGGTATTGATTGTGAGGGTTGTGGAAGATTCTCCTGCGGCTAAAGCCGGGATTTTAAAAGGAGATATCCTGCAAAAAGTTAGCGGTATTGCGGTTACAACACCTGCTCAAGTTCAAGAAGAAGTCCATCAGAAGGCCGTTGGCGAGGAATTAGCGCTCGAAATTAACCGAGAAGGTCAAGTTCAAAACCTCAAACTCAAAACCACTGTTTTTCCCGAATCAGCTTTGTCTGGAGATTGAAGGATGGGCAGATTTCAAACGTTAGAGCGGGAATGGGATGTCAACTATCCCCGCTTCTGATGCTTACTCCCGTTTTTCCCGATGTGCGGAATTGGGAATTGTTGAAGAAATATCACCGAAACTTTCATCAAGCTGCATCCGTTGTTCCATTTGACGCAGAAAATACCCCGTCATCATCGCCGAGGCTAACAAACTTGCGAGGTTGTCCCGGCTGGTTGTAATTTGTACATCAAAGTCATCTGAGGGTAAAACACCAATCAATCCCTGTACATTTCTCGAGATAATTTCCTTGATTTCTGGGCTAGCTGATTGAGCGATATGAGCCAGAAGGTCTGGATGTTGATGTTGTAAATAACTCAGCAAAGCGTTTTCCGCAGTTTCGTTACCATTGGATTTGATAAAGTCGGAGTAAAAGACCATGAGGTGATTCCGAATGTCTGGCTTCTCTACTTCTAGTTTAAACCATAGCGCAAAAAGTGGTTAAAAAAAATAGGAAAAAATTTTGATGCGGGGGTTAAATTTTACAAGAACCAACCCAGCAGACCTAAGCTAGAGTTGATTTGAAGCAGTCTTTGAGTGATCAGCGACTCAGTTGCTATTCTGAGCTTCACAGCTACCGCTCAAGATTCTGTCAGATGCTAGGAAAATAGCATAGCAGACTCTATTTCATCTGCACAAAGAGTATCAACCCGGATTTTTTTCACTTCAGTTGGATTAATTAATGATCGAGTCAGGAAGTGAAGTATAGAGTCTCAGACTTGTCCAACACCAGATCCGATCAGACTCAGCCTCATGTTACCTTAATCTGTAATTACTGTTCTTGTAATGACTTACCATGAAAAATATTTTGATCGTAGAAGATGATCCTGATATTAGAAACAATCTCAAGGAACTCTTAGAACTTGAGGAATATTGGGTTTGGGAAGCGCGTTCAGGAGTTGAAGGATTACAGGTTTTTCAACAAGAATCTATCGATCTGGTGATTTCTGATATTATCATGCCGGAGATGGATGGTTTAGAGTTCTGTCGTCAGATTCGCAACAGTCAAACGGGGAAGTTAACGCCTTTTATTTTTTTGTCAGCAAAAGGTGAATTGTCAGAGCAAAAAAAAGGATATAACTACGGGGCTGATGAGTATTTAGTTAAACCTTGTAGCCTGGAAAAATTAAAACTCAAAATTGAAGCTTTATTAGAGCGAACTGAACGCATTCACCGAGAAATTGCTGGCTTACTCCAAAAATCGACTGTGCCTTTGACAGAATCACCGCCACCCCGTGAAAATATATCTCAACATCAAAATATATCTCAACATCAAAAACCTGAATCTTTCTCTCAATTCAAAAAGTTAATTCTCACCACGGCTGAAGAACGGGTCTTTTTTGAAGTGATTCAAGGCTACACGAATAAAGAAATCGGTGAACATTTATTTATTAGCGATCGCACCGTTCAAGCTCATCTGCGAAATATTCTCCGTAAACTCAATCTTAAAAATCGTTCTCACCTTGTTCGTTTTGCCTTTGAAAAAGGCTATAAACCTCAACAAAACTCGGTCAATTTCTAAAGAATCAAACGATTTTGTGTTTATCCCCTGTTCAAATTGAATCCAGTTCTAGGGTAAATATTGCGCCTTTGGGATGATTATCGGTCACTGAAATTGTCCCTCCATGAGCTTCAACTACCATTTTACAAAACGCTAAACCTAACCCCGTTTGAGAAACATTTTTCATCAGGGTTCCGACTTCATATTTTTCAAAGATACTGGTTCGCAATTCTTCACTAACTCCCGGCCCCGAATCTATCACTTTAATTTTCGCTCCGTTTGGGTCTACAGACTCGGCTATGAGGATAATTTTACTCCCGGACGGAGAGAATTTTAAGGCGTTAGAAAGTAAATTATCAAGTACCCGTTGAAATAGAGGCAGATCGACGTTAATTGTACGGGGTTGTTGAGGAATATCACTCAGCAACTCAATTTCTTTGCTGCTGGCGAGAGCGGCAAAATTTTCAACAGCAGAGCGACAGATTTCACCCAGATCAATACCAGAACGATCCAAAACCATTTTACCGGATTCCAGTTTAGCCATCGTTAGCAAACTATTAATTAAACCGTTTAGTCGTTTAGAAGCCTGTAAAATTCTATCGGCTTTTTCCTCGCGCTTTTCCGGGGAGAGTTTGGGATGTTTGAATAACTGGGTGTCAAAAATAATAGAAGTGAGAGGATTTCGCAGATCGTGAACGATCATATTCACCATATCTTCGCGCATTTGTAGGAGAGATTGCTGTTCTTTGAGCAAGGTTTGTAAGTGGTCATATTGTTTTTTTATCCGAATCATCGAATCCAATCTTGCTCGCAATTCCACACTATTAACCGGTTTACTTAAAAAGTCATTCGCTCCGGCTTCTAAACAAATTACAAGGTCTTTTTTTGAACTCAAAGCCGTGATCATAATAATCGGTATGTGTTCCCATTTTGGATTGGCTTTGATGCGCCGACAGACTTCTATGCCATCGAGTTCCGGCATCATCACATCCAGCAAAATAACATCGGGTTCTAGAGTATCTAATCGTTCTAAAGCCTTGACTCCACTATTCGTATAATGCAAAAGATAAGTGTCCTCATCGAGGAAAGTTTCAATGACATCAAAATTGTGGGGTTCATCATCAACGACTAAGATAGAAGCTGTACTATTCATGGTTCGAGTGAATATAAAGTTTGTTATAGAATTTGTCTATTTTTGAGAAAAGTTAGATTCTAATTATAGTTTAGCAAGTTTTGAATCATACCGAGCAATTTTTTTAATTTTAACGGTTTGGTCATCAATTCATTGGCTCCGACTTCCCGACATTTTTCTAGATCTTCAGTCATCGCCAATGCAGTCACGGCAATAATTGGAACTTGGCTCAAAGATGGGTCAGTGCGAATTTGACGAATAGCTTCTAGTCCGTCCATTTCCGGCATCTGAATGTCCATTAATATCAAGTTTGGTTGATATTTTTTGGCCATATCAACGGCTTCTCGACCGTTTTTGGCAATGATTAATTGATAGTTATAGCTGGTTAAATAATCGTAGATCGTATCAATATTAGCCTGATTATCCTCTGCTAATAAAATCAATGAAGAGGATTTTTTAGGTGGGTTTGGTAAATCGATACTCAAGGTTTGAGAAGCAGAAACAGAGGTATTTTCCTCGGAGATAGAGACTTGATTCTGATGGGAATAAGGAAGATAAATGCTGAAACAACTCCCCCCACCGAGTTGACTGCTAACACTGACTTCACCTTGATGTAATTCTACAATTTGTCGCACCAAAGCCAGTCCCAAACCGGTACCGGTATATTGACGGTTGAGGCGACTATCAAGCTGAACAAAGGGTTTAAACAGTTTCTCAAGATTTTCTGAAGCAATACCAATCCCCGTATCTTTGACAGAGATTTTTAGGGAATTTGTCTTTTCGGTTTCCAATTCGGCGATTAAAGTAACTTCGCCTCCTTCCGGTGTAAATTTCATCGCGTTACTGAGAAGATTAATGAACACCTGACGGATTCGCCGTTGATCGAGGGAAATCTTTTGATTGAGTTCTGGAGCAATTTCTGTTGTCAGTTTAATCTGTTTTTTAATTGCTTGTTGACGCACAAAAATCAAACTGTGTTCGAGCAGTTCTTTGAGGGAAACTGAACTGATTTCGAGTTCGAGTTTTCCGGCTTCTATTTTGGATAAATCCAGAATATCGTTAATTAAATCGAGCAAATGTTGGCCGCTAACTTCAATAATACTGATGGCTTTTTGTTGAGCGGGATTGATCGAGCCAAAAACCTCCTCTTGTAAGCCTTCTGACATCCCAATAACTGCATTTAAAGGTGTTCGTAATTCGTGGCTCATATTGGCTAAAAATTCGTCTTTAGCTCTGGTTGCTCGTTCTAATTGGAGATTAGTTAATTCTAAACATTCGTTGGTTTGGCGCAATTCTTTTTCGGCTTCTTTGCGTTCGGTAATATCTCGACAAACACAAATTAAGTTTCCATCTTCTGTGAAAGTGAGAGATAATTCTTCAACAAATGTACTCCCATCTTTGCGCTGTGCTGTGGCTTCCCCTCGCCAGTGACCCTGCTGCATTAAAATTGGAAATACTTCTTGTTCTAAGCGTTGAAGTTCGGCTTTTGAATATAACTGTTGCCAACTTTTACCGACTACTTCTTCCGGGTGTTGATAGCCAAATAGTTTGAGATGAGCTTGATTGAGATAAGTATAGGTGTCTCCCGATAAAATCGCAATACCATCAAT
Source organism: Limnoraphis robusta BA-68 BA1 (assembly GCF_034932365.1). Taxonomy (NCBI): domain Bacteria; kingdom Bacillati; phylum Cyanobacteriota; class Cyanophyceae; order Oscillatoriales; family Sirenicapillariaceae; genus Limnoraphis; species Limnoraphis robusta. The sequence goes on from NZ_JAYGHR010000097.1 coordinate 27,372, forward strand.
TGCAGCTTCTATCGCTGCTAATTTTTGTTTGAGGGTTTCTTCTATTTTTTTCTTTTGAGTAATATCGTTACGAATGGCTAGATATTGAGTTGGTTTTCCGCTACTATTGAGGAAGGGAACAATGGTAGAATCTACCCAATAATAACTACCATCTTTGGCTTTGTTTCTGATTTCACCCCGCCAGACTTCTCCTCGGGAAATGGTTTGCCAAAGATCGGTAAAAAATTCTTTTGAATGATAGTGAGAATTAATTAGGCTATGGGTTTTACCGATTAATTCCTGTTGAGAATATTGGGAGATTTCACAAAAGCGATCGTTAGCATAGTTGATCGTTCCTTTCTCGTCGGTAATGGCAACAATAGCCGATTGATCCAAAGCGGATTTAAAATCTGATAATTCTTTGAGGGTTTTCTGTAGTTTTTTATCCGCTTCTTTGCGCTCGGTAATCTCCCTAAAAATTCCATCACTTTGGAGCAGTTTACCTTTTTTATAAACTCCGTTTAAATTGCCTTCTACCCAGATTTTATTTCCATTTTTGGCGATCAGTTGAACTTCCAACTTTACAGCAGAAATACCATTAATTATAGAGTTTAAAACCTGTTGGCACTGAGAATGACAAGATTCACAATCGGGATGAATAATATCAAAAATAGATAAGTTTTCCAGGTCTGCTTCAGTATATCCGAGAAAATTTCGCCATGTTTTGTTCACAAATAAAATTTGTCCATCTGGCGCAACACTCTGAATTAAGTCCGGCGCATTGTCAAAGAAATTTTGTAGTCTGGCTTCTCTTTCTTGTAATTCTTCGGTTCGCTGTTGGATTTTTTCTTCTAGTTGTTGGTTGAGTTGACGAAGGTTTGCTTCTGCTTGTTGTTTTTCTTGAAAAAGTTGAGCTTGATGGATGGCGATCACCAGTTGTTGCGCCACATTATCTAAGAAATCAATCTCTGTATTTTGCCATTCACGAAAATTATCGCATTGATGTCCGATTAATAATCCCCACAATTTATCGTTAATAAAAAGCGGAACAATTACACAAGCTCTTACTTGATTATCTTCTAAAAAGTTTACATAACAATCGGGATATCCAACCTGATAAATATTAGAAATATAATGTATTTTCCCATCGGAGTAATAGGATATCAAATCTTCTTGAAAACAATCATCTTGAATCACAATCCCCAGAATATTATTCCAATTTGAAATAGATTCGGCAACAATTTTACCCCGAGAACCCGAATAAAGCTGACAGACCACCATGCGATCGCAATCAAGAAACTCCCTAATTTTTGTTACCGTTATTTGCAGGATATTTTCTAAATCCAAAGTGGCTCGAATACGACTGGTAATCTGAGTCAGCAGTTGTTCTCGTTTCACGGAATTGGTCAAGTCTTGGGTGCGCTCTTTAACTTGGTGTTCAAGTTCCTGATTGCGAGTGACAATCAATTCTAATTTCTCGGCTTCTAGATAAGATAATTTTTTCTCTAAAACTTCAACTAACTGATAAACTTCTAAAGGATTAATGGCTTGTAATAACGTGGTTTGAGTCACAATTCCAAGTAAAAATCCCTCCTCAGAAGTGACAACAACACGACTCACCCCTTTTCCGTACATCAACATTCGGACATCCCAGAGAGAATCATTGACACCCACAGAAAAAACCGGAAAACTCATCACGGTTTTGGCTTGGATTTTATCCAAATTTAAACCTAAGGCTTGAAACTGTACGATATCTCCTTCGGTCACTAAACCAACCGGAACTAGACCTTTTGTTTGAGTATCTTCTCTCGTTTTTTCTTCTACAAGAATCACCGAACTAACCCGATGAGTCGCCATAAGTTTAGCCACATCTCGCACGGAACAAGTGGGTGAAGCTTGGATAGTTTGAGTCATCATTACTTCTGCAACCCGTCGCAGTCGGAGTAAATGAGCGGGACGCAAAATTTGGTGTAGGGTAGCGTGACTGAGTAAACCAATAATTTCTTGATGATCGTCCAAAACGGGTAGATGGCGAATGCGATGACGCTGAAATAAGTTTAAAATTTGAAACAAATCTGTAGCATCAGACTGTCGCAATGTGATAATATTTTTGGTCATTACATCCCCAACAGTTTGACGGTGAAATTGAACCCCTTTCGCACTCAAACGTACAATATCCCGTTCTGTTAAAATACCGACTAATTCTTTCCCCTCCACAACGAGAAGACAACTGGCTTTAGCTTTTGTAAAGAGTAGGTTAGAATCTCGTTCTATTTCATCCAAAGAACAAGTAGATACATGGCTACTCATTAAAGTCAGAGCATCACTGATGGTTGTTTTTGGTGTGACAATTAAAGGATTGCGAATCAGTGCTTGTTCCCAGAGTCCATCTTCCAAAACTGAGTTAGATAACATAGCCAGTTCCTGTAAAAAAAAATAAAATAAAGTCCTATCGCTGTCGAGAAGTTGCTCGACCCCAATTATAGGGGTGCTGAGTCTTCTATTTTTAGAATAAACTGTTTAACTTTATTTAGCCACCGTGTAATTACTGAACTTTTCAAAATTTTTTAAACATTAATAAAAACTTAAAATGATTTCCAAGCCAAAAAAGGAGATGAAGTTTTTTTCATCCCCAAGTGTTTGTATTGAAAAATTTTATTCAGCTTCGTAACTTTAGATGACTTCAGTTATAGTACAGAGAAGCTAGAATCATCTACGGTTCCACTGATGAGCGGATCGCTAGAAGTTGGATCGCTAACCGTTGCATCTAATAGCGGATCGCTCGTACCAGTGCTAGAATCATCTACGGTTCCACTGATGAGCGGATCGCTAGAAGTGGAGTCGCTAACCGTTGCATCTAATAGCGGATCGCTGCTAGTAATCGATGAATCAGCAGTAATCAAACTGGTATCATCAGTGGTCGGATCACTAACCGTCGCATCTAATAAGGAATCACCCGAGGTTGAATCACCAACCGTCGCATCTAATAAGGAATCACCCGAAGTTGGATCACTAACTGTTGTATCTAGTAAGGAATCACCCGAGGTCATCGTTTCACCCGTCAGAGGATCATTAGAAGAGAAGGTTAGAGACATCCGCTAAACCGCTAATATTTTTATAAGCTAAAAAGCCAGCTATTAATCTACGCTAAATGACGGATATATATAAGCGATTTAGCTGATCAAACATAAAAACCCGATGCGCGCTAAAGTTACCGGGTTTTTGGGGAGACTTCAGTTTAATAACAGTGGATTATTTCAGCTAAAATAAGGAGAAGCTAGAATCACTGACAATTCCATTGACGAGCGGATCACTTGTAGCTATCATGGGATTATTTACTGTTCCTTCCAATAGCCGATTGCTTGTACCCATTACAGTTGGAATACTGACAGTTCCCTCTAAAACTAGATTACTCATCGCCATCATTGGATCAGTAAAAATTAGACTCGTATCAATCGCCATCGGATCACTCACTATCATCTCTAACGCAGGTTGATTAATCGGAGTGATAACAGTCGCATCACCGACAAGATTAGGAGGGATAATCCTCTCACCTGTTACGGGATCAAAAACTCCTTCCGGGTTCATTTGAAATTGACTATTGATCAGATGATTAACTTGATCAACAGTTTGATTGATAATCGGATCAATTTCACCAATCAGTTGATCAATTATTGAGTCTGTGTTTTCATTTAAGCCTTCATCAAGAATATGACTGACTTCCTCCATCATATTACCGATACTCTGATGAAGACTATCCATGATTAGATTCATCGTTCCCCGAAGATTTTCAATCAGACTATTAGGAGTCAAGACGTCAACAGGTTCAGCAGTCTGTAAATCATTCGGTAATACAGCCGTCAAAAATGAAGTTTCCATAGCGATATCTCCAATCTTTTGTGAATGTAATTGTTTTGTAGGTCTTTTTAGACTTTTATTTCAAAGTCTGAACTTCTAAAAACTTTTTGACTGATAATCACATCATAGTTAGAACAAAAGCCTAAAGACATCAGCATATCTGCCAATTTATCTAAGCGAAATGGCTAGCTTTTGTTAACTCCTAACGTTTTATATGAAGCTTGTTAAATCACCCTGAACAATTCTACTTTTTTGAAAAAAATAGAACGATCTTACTTTTAAGTATACCTATTTTCCGTTCAATTTTTTATCCGGTTCATCCTCCCCCTTGATCGGAAAACTCAGAGAGAGTTGTTGGGGAAGTTGATCCACCTGAAAATATTGATGAAACTTTTTCGTGACTTGTAACCAATAGGAGCGAGTTTCTTTCTGTTTTCGCTTCTGAACAAATCCTAATTCAACTAATTCTTGAACCTGTTGATAAGCCCCTGAACCTCTGAGATCAATCAGATCGGTTTGAGTAATTCCTTCATTCAATGCGATCGCAGCCAAAGTTCTTAACGCTCCTACACCTAACTCGGGCTGTATCAAAGTATCCATCAGCTCCCCGTAGGTTTGGCGTAATTGTAGCGCGTAATATCCCTTCTGTGTTTCTACCACTTCTAACGCACTTTCTCGATGAGCATAGTCTGACATGAGTTGAATTAAAGCATCTTCGACTTCCCCGCGATCGCATTTGATTAATTCCGCCATATCGGTTAAGGAAACCGGTTCACCTTTGAGATACAAAATGGCTTCTACTTTGGCTAAAATGCTCATAATTTCAGAAAAATGAAGATCAATCTAGAATCGCTTTTCAAGGAAAATCTTGAAATTGACAGAGGAAATCAAAATTTTCACTCAACAGGAATCTGAAAGCAAGTTACAGATGACTTACCCCAAACCTGCTAGGAATCAGATGTCAGATAATACCATACTGTTTCGCTTGATGATGGGATGTGGGGTGTAAAGAGGGGCGAACTTTCAATCAATTGGGGAATTCTTGAGCAATCCTACAGGGACAGCTCTAGTTAATCTAGATAGATTTTAAACTTGACCAAAATATCTTCTCAGTTTAAATAGAATCCTGTAAAAAACCCTAAAAATTGTAACCGGAATCTAGGATTTTGACGATTGAGCTAACTTGCGAGCGCGAAGGGCTTCTAAATGTTGTTTGAGTAAAGTAATTTGTTCAGCCTTTTCTTGTTGTCCATACAACTCACTTGCACTGAGTAAATTGACAACACTATTATCATCTTGACGCAGATTTGCATAGGCTAAACCGCGATTGTGGTAAGCTTCAGCAAGCGTCGAAACCTGTTGAATGGCTCGAGTGAAGTAATCAATCGCTTGACGATAATTTTTTTGTTGATAGGCATTATAGCCCTGTTGAAACTGAACCGACGCTTCTGTTCCGGCTTCTGAGTCGGGGACGCTCAGAGGTAAAGGAATGGCTTGTTCAAACAAGATAGAAACACTACCCGCACCCCAGTAAGCATAAGTCATCACAGTGATTCCAACACCCGCAACAACAGCAACCAATATAAACCAGGTTAAAAAGCTCGCAATCTCCATAGGGCAGGAAATCTCAGGTTAATAACGACTCAAAGATAATAGCATTTTCAGAATGTCGGGGGGGTTAGGTGTCAGGAGACTCTCAACAGTGACCAGTTCTCAAAATTTGCTGTAGAATGACCCATAATAGGACAAAGAGGAATTGGATATCATAGTAAAATCTATCCACCCAACCTCTGATTCGTGTGAGGAGAGAGAGTAATGTCAGACCGTTCAATCAAAGCTTGGCTGCTAAGTCCGGCTATTTTAAGCGCAAGTTTGATCGCCTCATCGGCGGCGATCGCAGAAGTCTCTGTTACCTCAGAGACAGAATCAAAAATCTGGGAAATCGCTACAGAAGCTACCCCATTGACAACAACGTATCCTGAACTCACCGTATCAGAGCCGTTGGAACAGTTAGCTCAAGTTCCTGTTAATCCTCATAGCGGTAGTGTAGGCGGACAGCAAAACCTCAGTCAAGTACAGGTTTCTGACTTAGACTCTGGGATGAATGGGGCTGATCCGGTGAATGTCAACTCTTCTCAACAGCTTAATGAATATTTTCGAGAAGGTCGAAATTCTCAGAAAAAACAGCAAGTCACCTCTGTTTCTCAGTTGTCAGACGTCCAACCAACAGACTGGGCGTTTCAGGCGTTACAGTCTCTCGTTGAACGCTATGGCTGTATTGCAGGATATCCAGATGGAACTTATAAAGGAAATCGGGCTTTAACCCGTTATGAATTCGCCGCAGGGGTTAACGCTTGTTTAGAACGCATTAACGAACTAATTGGTGCGTCTACCGCCGACTTGGTAACACGCGAAGATCTGGCTAAACTGCAACGGTTGATGGAAGAATTCGCGGCGGAACTGGCGGCGTTGCGCGGACGAGTCACAGTTCTCGAAGCCAGGGCTGCTGAACTTGAAGCCAACCAATTCTCCACAACCACTAAATTAAGAGGGGAAGTCATCTTCTTTATCGGAGATACTTTTGGCGATCGCGCAGAATACACCACAGTAAGTGGCCCGAACGTTGATGATGAAGAAGACCCGACTCAAGCCTATTTCGGCTATCGGGCGCGTTTAAACTTCGATACAAGCTTCACCGGGGAAGATTTACTGCGAACTCGTTTGCAAGCACGAGATGTTCCCAACTTGAGTCGCGAAAACCTGACGAATACTTTAATGAGTCGTCTCGGTACCGATGGCGGTAGCGAAGATTTTACCCTCGATGACCTTTATTATCGTTTCCCGATTATGAACGGTAAAGGTCAGGTCTATTTCGGTGCGAAGAGTTTAGACTTGGATGATATTCAAGATCCTCTCAGCCCCTTCCAGAGTACAGGTGGCGGTGCGTCCTCTCGTTTTGGACGGTATAACCCCACAACCTTCCGTGGCCCTGAAGGAACAGGTTTAGCGTTGAAGTATCAATTTAACGATAAACTGCGAATTAACTTGGGTTATTTAGCCAGCCAGGATGATGCTCCCAACCCAGAAGAAGGTCGAGGTTTGTTCAATGGAAGTCACTCCGCTTCTCTTCAACTCCTCTACGAACCTTCAGACGCCCTGGCGTTTAGTTTGGAGTACAACCGTCGTTACTTCCGAGAAGATGATGTCAGCGTTAGTGGCGGAACCGGAAGTTTCCTCGCTAACCGACCCTTTGGAGATACCGCCACCACAACCGACAACCTGGGTGTTCAAGTTAACTGGCGAGTCGCTCCGATCTTTGAAGTTGGCGGTTGGTTTGGTGCAACTTGGGCTGATGATAAAGGCGGTGGTGGGGGTGATGACCTTGATGCAACCATCATCAACTTTGCGGTGACGTTAGCATTTCCTGATCTGCTGAAAGAAGGCGATTTAGGCGGTATTATCGTGGGGATGCAGCCGAAAGTGGTTTATCACACCCTTGAGCGTTTAGAAGAAGAAAAAACCGGAATTCACATTGAAGCGTTATATCGTTTCCAACTGAGCGAATACATTGCTTTAATTCCGTCGGTTTTCATCGTGACTGACCCTGAACATACGGATGAAAACGATACGATTGTCGTGACGACGTTTAGAACTCAATTCCGTTTCTAAAACACGTTACTCACCACTAAGACACAAAGACACAAAGATTCTCTCTTGGTGTTCTCTGTGTCTTTTTGGTTTTTATTGATAAAAAAGGGTCTATTTATATTGATTAAAGACGATTAAAAATATTAAAAGTTCCCGGAAAAAGATCCTGTTTTATTCCCAAAAAATTGAAGAATAGCTAGAGAAGATCTAACCGCTCAATAGAACCAGAGTGAATCCGAGGAATTTACAGGGATGTAAGCGTGATTAAACGCCTATTAAACCTGAACTGAATTGGTTTTTAACTCCCGCTCTATTGTCCCTTCTCCTCACTGCAAAAAGGTCATCAAACTCAGTTTTTTCGTGTGAGGAAATTCGACGTGTCTAGAAAATTTTTGTCTTCCTGGTTACTCAGCCCAATTCTTTTGGGTATCACTGCAATGATCGCATCGGGAGCGATCGCAGAAGAATCTCCAAGCGCTTCTGAAAATCCCGATATTGCCGATGCTAATTCGGTTTCATCTCCTGAACAATTGGCTCAAGTTCAAAACTCCAATACCTTCGATCAATACACTTCTGAAAGTCAAACACAAGCCCAAGTTACTTCTGTTAATCAACTCTCAGACGTTCAACCGACGGACTGGGCGTTTCAAGCCTTACAATCTCTTGTAGAACGTTATGGTTGTATTGCGGGTTATCCAGATGGTACATTCAAAGGAAATCGCGCCTTAACTCGCTTTGAATTTGCCGCCGGACTGAACGCTTGTTTAGATCAAGTGACCAACCTTTTAAGTAGTGCAACGGCTAATTTAGTGACTCGTGAAGATCTCGCTTTATTGCAGCGTTTACAAGAAGAATTTGCTGCGGAATTAGCGAGTATTCGCGGACGAGTTTTGGCTTTAGAAAGCCGCACGGCTGAATTAGAAGCGAACCAATTTTCCACGACAACTAAACTCACGGGAGAGGTGATCTTTCAGGTGGGGGATACCTTTGGCGATCGCTCATTATATAATGTGGCAGGTGGCCCTAACACGGATGATAGCGATGACCCGACGCAGACTTATTTCGGCTATCGGGCGCGTTTGAACTTCGACACCAGTTTTACTGGGGAAGACCTACTGAGAACCCGTCTAGAAGCCAAGGATATCCCCAATTTAAGCGATGTGGGTTTGAATAATAGCCTGATGACGCGCACGGGTACCGATGGCACCACAGACGGCTTTGAATTGGATGATTTGTATTATCGCTTTCCTCTGGCCAATGGTCGCGCCCAAGTCTATGTCGGGGTGAAAAGCCTAGACTTAGACGATATTCAAGATCCCGTTACGCCTTTTCAAAGTACCGGGGCGGGGGCGGTATCTCGGTTTGGACGTTATAACCCCACAACCTTCCGAGGACCTGAAGGAACGGGTGCTGCGGTAAAATATGCCTTTAATGATAAGGTACAGGTGAATGTCGGCTATCTGGCGAGTGATGAAGATGCACCGAATGCCAGTGAAGGTCGAGGCTTGTTTAATGGCAGTCAGACGGCTTCAGCCCAGGTGTTATTTGAACCCAGTGATCGAGTCGGTATTGCTGTAGAATATAACCGCCGTTATTTCCGTGAGGGGGATGTAAATGTTAGCGGCGGAACCGGAAGTTTTATTGCGAACCGTCCGTTTGGAGATAGTGCAACCAGCAGTGATAATTTAGGCGTACAAGTCAACTGGAAACTGTTAAAAAACTTTGAACTGGGCGGTTGGTTTGGTTCGAGTTGGGCGCAGCAAAAAACCAATGGCGAAGATGAAGCAACGATTCTCAACTGGGCGGTTACACTTGCATTTCCAGATGCGATTCGTGAGGGAGATTTAGGGGGAATTGTTGTCGGAATGCCGCCGAAAGTTGTTGATCACGATATTAACAATTTAGAAGATCGGGATACTTCTATTCATCTTGAGGCGTTTTACCGCTTTCAACTCAATGATAATGTGGGGATTATTCCGGGATTTTATATGGTTACAGATCCCGATCACAACAGTAACAATGATACCACTTGGGTCGGAACATTGAGAACTCAATTCCGCTTTTAAGGCATTGTACAAGACTGACAAACTTGTTCAGTTATCAACTCGGTTTCTGGTGGCTTTTTCCATTGAGAAACCGGGTTTTATTCCGTCAAATCAAGACCGGAATATTTTCTCTTCGTGTCTTTGTGTCTTTGTGTTTTTTGATCCGGCTTTCCGAAGGAATAAAGATCTTTTTAACGCCGAGCATCCGAAGATCACGACTGATTGCTAAACTCGCAAACTTGGCACGGACTCAAACTCACTCAAATAGCTTTTGATTGAAGTCGAAAAAACGGGCTTTGAGGCATGATCAGAAGAATTTTTGATTCGATGTGAAAAAGCCTGATTGTTCATCCAATCTCCCAAATTAGGCATTTCTTGCTTACAATGAGGGCAATACCAATAAATTTGGGAATGACGGACGTGACGGAGTAAGGTAGATGAGCAGCAAGGACAGTTATTCATGATTGGTGCTTAATTAAACTTCTGATTTTATGAGATCGTAAATTGAACAATTAAAGACTTTGATGATTACTCACTTTCCTGAGAAAAATCAGTCTTTAAAATCTCCTTAAACAGAAGGTATTCTTCAACCGAACTTTCCGCTAATAATAAGGTTTTAGCGGCCGGACTCAGCCTCAATTGATCTTGAGATGTAAGCTGAAAATCTTGTTCGAGAATCAATTGACTATTTTTCAGTTTGGAGAAAGCCAATTGTGGCGCTAACATTTTTAAATCGAGTTCGGGCATGAGATAATCAGGATGCTGCAAAATCCACTGATAAGTTCGAGGGTCAGTCTGGGCTAGGTGATCAACCGCTTTCGCTAAAACTCTCTCAATATCAGTTGGACTCGGCAAACTGAGCAAAAAGTTTTTCAAAATGTTAAGCTTGGCTTGGCTTTGAACCTGGAGGACATCAACCGCAATATCAATATAGGACTGATCCTCTTGAGGCTGAGACTGGAACAAAACAGGTCGATAATTCGTTAATAGAGAGAAGGGATTCAATGTCGTTTTAGATGGCTCAATATTGCTCGGATCGAGTGGACGATTCCCAGAGTAATCAGGTTTCTCAATCCTTAAACCCATAGTCATAAAAATCGCCTCAACCCTTGCATTCTTAAGGTACTTTTCAAGCCTAGCGAATCAATGTGAGGATTTTGTGAGATCAAAAGCCCAAAAAATTTAAGTTTTTCTTAACAATATCAGGTGAGGTTAATCCGTCCACCCCAAGAAAACTCGAATTTGATTGACTAAGTTTTGCGCCTGGAAGGGTTTAATAATCACGCCACTCACTCCTAAATTGAGATATTCCTGCTGTTCACTACTTTTGGCTTTTGCGGTTAATAAAATAGTCGGGATGTGCTGAGTTTGAGTCTCAGCCTGTAACTTTTTAAAGGTGGCCGGCCCATCTAAATTGGGCATCATTACATCCAATAAAATCACATCGGGTTGTTGAGCGATCGCCTTTTCTAAGCCTTCTTGTCCAGAAGAAGCAGTAATCACATCCCATCCGGTGATCGCTTCTAGAGTAATTTGGATAATATCACGCACGCCATCTTCATCATCAATCACCAAAACACGTTTATTATTCATCACTTTTTTCCTCTATCTTTACCGGAATACTAAAATAAAAGCAACTTCCTTGATCGAGAATGCTTTCTACCCAAATTTTACCGCCATGTTGTTCAACGATGCTGCGACAAATTGCTAGTCCTAAACCCGTTCCTCCTTTTTGACGAGAGTCGGACGCATCAATTTGGTGAAACCGCTCAAAAATACTTTCCATTTGATCGAGCGGAATTCCTCGACCTTGATCGCGAACAGAAAATAAAACACTTGCAGTCGGAATATTACTGACAAATTCTCTAAATTCCGCTTCTACACTCAACTGAATCGTCGCTTCACTCATCGAGAATTTTATCGCATTACTAATTAAATTCGTCAACACTTGAATCATCCGATCGCCATCCGCTTCAAACTCAATATCTTGGGGGAAAATCTCCAAAATAATCCCGACTCGATTTGCCATCACCTGCATTTGATCTTGAGCAACCCGCAATAAATCCGCCGCATTGACTCGATGTTTAACCAGTCTAATTTTGCCACATTCTAAGCGTTCCAACTCTAGAATATCATTAACCAGTCTGACTAAGCGTTCGGTACTTTCAGCCGCAATTTTAATCACCTGTTGTCCTCTTGGAGACTCAGGTGCAACTAAACCTGTTGATAATAGATTCAGAGCGCCATGAATTGCCGTGAGAGGGGTTCGTAATTCGTGACTGACAACAGAGATAAACTCATTTTTCATGCGTTCTATCGCATAGCGTTCGGTAATATCTTCGCCGATGCTCATCGTACCAAGGGCTTCTCCTTGTAAACTTTGTAAGCGGGTGTTATTCCAAGCAATAATTTTTTCTTCTCCCGATTTCGTAATAATAGTATTCTGATAATAGGTATGGAGTTGATGATCAAGGATTTCGTTAAAAAATTCACGAACTTGAGATCTTTGAGACGCGGGTAAAAACGTGATAAACCAATCTTGTCCTAAAATTTCCCCTTGAGTATATCCTGTCAACTCTAAGAAAAAAGGATTAACATAGTCAATGGTTCCTTGTTCATTTAAACCCACAACTGCTAAACGGACATTTTCTAATAAAGAACGCCAACGTCGTTCAGATTCTTGTAAGGTAGCTTCAGCTTGTTTGCGATCGTTAATATCTGTAATTGACCCCACAAACCCTTTAATATTACTATGAATATCCGTTTCGGCGACAGCTTGACCAAAGACCCAAGTGATGCTTCCATCTGCTCGTTGAAAGCGATATTCTAACTGAAAGGAACAGTGATCGCGCACGGCTTGTTCCCAAGCTTGAAATACGCCATCTCGATCATCAGGATGTAAGGCTTTGATCCAACCTTGACCTAATGCTTCTTCGGGTGAAAGTCCGGCAATTTGACACCATCTTTCATTGACATATAAACAGTTTCCCGCAGCATCCCGGCGAAAAATTCCTACAGGTGAAACTTCTGTTAGAGTAGCATAACGTCGTTCACTTTCTCGCAGGGCGGTTTCAGCCTGTTGACGTTCTTTCATCGCAGCAACCCGTTCACTAATATCACGTAAAATAGCGGTGTAAGTTTTGGTATTTCCGAGTAGCAATTGGGAGATAGAAGCTTCTGTTGGAAATTCGGAACCATCTTGGCGACGCCCATAAACCTCTAAACGTTCTCCACTATTATGGGTGGTTTGATATTTCCAATCAAATTCTTGAATATGTTGACGGTAAACGGAAAGAAAGCGTTGCGGAAGTAAAATGTCTAAGGGTTTATCTAAGACTTCTTCTGCTTGATAGCCAAATATTTTTTCAGCCCCTTTATTAAAGAGGATAACTTGTTGATCTTCATTGACCGAAATAATCGCATCATTAGCATTATCTAAAATTCCAGCTAAACGAGCTTCAGAAGCTAACAATTCTTCGGCTAAAATCGCTCTAGCTTCAATTTCGCGCTGAAGTTTTGCATTGGTTTTTTCCAATTGACTGGTGCGTTGTTCGACTAACTGTTCTAAATGATCGCGATATTGTTGCAATTCTACTTCGGCTTGTTTGCGATCGCTAATATCGTGATACACACCAATTACAGCAACCATTTGACCCTGATGATCAAAGATTGGGACAACAATTGTATCACAAATTCCCTGAGTTTTGTCTTGGCGAATGAAGGTCATCTCACTCAACCAATACCCCTGCTGTTCGATTTGTTTGAGCATCGATTGAGTAGGAATAGGAGTTCCTTCGGGATAATGAACTAAAGCCGAAGTTTGTCCGATGACTTCTGTTTTACAGTAGCCAAACATTCTTTCTGCGCCTGGGTTCCAATCAATAATTCGACCTGTTAAATCTGTCATAATCACCCCATCATAAATCTGCTCAAAAATCAGAGCGTGTCGTTGTAGGGTTTGTTCGGCTTGTTTCCGTTCAGTAATATCAGTCGCGATCAAGACGACAGTGGTGAAGATATTATTCACCCAAATCGGAGCAATTTGAGCGGTATAGACGCGAATTTCTCCATTGGGATTCGTCATCACATATTCAAGACTTTGAACCTGTTGTTTAGTGAAGACTTGCTCAATAATCGCGCTAATAGTTAACTGGTTTTTACAGGGAAATAAATCAATAAAAAGCTCCCCTAAAACCTGTTCTTGAGTCATCCCTTGAGCCGTGCGATTGGCGAATAAAATACGACCCTTGCTGTCTAACTCATAGATATAAATCGGTGCATTAGAAGTGATTGAATGTAAACGTTGAGCGAGAGTTCGATAACGAAATTCACTGTCTCGTAGAGCCGCTTCAACTTGTTTACGGTCGTTAATATCGATCCAGTAGCCAACAATTTCTAGGAGTTTACCGCGTTGGTCTGTGACTAACCGTAGTTCATCTTGTATCCAGTGATAAGTTCCATCCCCATGTAAAAAGCGGTATTCATAACGATGTTGTCCCTGTTCAAAAACGCGAGGTAATTCCGCAAAAATGCGGGGTGCATCTTCGGGGTGAATGTGTTGCGCCCAAAAGCCTGTATCTGCAAATTCTTGACTTTTGTAACCTAAAACCGACTGCACATTATCGCTGATAAAAGTCGCCCCCTCATGTCCCGAAGCCGGACTCGAATAAATAACAATTGGACTGGAGATAATCAGGTGTTGCAGTCGGGCTTGAGCCATTTGTAACTGCTCTTGAGTCAGTTGACGTTCGTTGAGGTCTTGTAGTACCCTTTGATTAGCATTTTGCAGCGCTTGAACGTAGAGGGCGAGTTGTTGTTCAAGTTCGGTTTGAATGGTTTGTAATTGCTCAATTTGGATGAGAAATTGATCGGTTTGACCACCGAGTAAAATTGCCATTCCCCCAATGATGACCAGACTAGAACCAGCTTGAATTAAACTAATTGAAGTTGCACAAATAAAAGTCAGATAGGCAATGTAGGCGAAAAGAAATGTTATACTAAGTAGAGCAGTTTTCAGTCCTCCCCAACTGGCGATTAGAGCAATTGCAGCCATTAGCCCTAAAAATTTTTCGCTATAAGGTTCTCCCGTCAACTCAAAAACTTCTAGAAAAATGATGAAGACCAGCGAGAGGATTCCTCCAATCCATACAGGAGGTTTGAAGTTTAATACAGGAGACCAAAGTGACGGGGAAGAAAACATCGCTATGTTTACGCTCAAGTTAGGATAGGCACTTTATCCTATAGACAAATCAATAATACTGGTGCTACAGATCTTGATTCTAACGTAATTTTTTACCAAAATTGCCGCACACGCCCCTACCTTCAGGTATGGGGATATAAGGCTCTTTCTAATGCTATAATAACTCTACTGGCAGGGTATTCAACCAGTTGAAAAACCCTGCATCTAATCGATGCAATGAACCTTGAAAACTTAAGGTATGGGGTTCTTGCCAGGAATGCTTTGGCAAGATAAAATCTTAAAGCACCAAGTACAGAGAATCAAACATTTTTTTCTCAAGTACGGTAGGGCATACCGAAACTATCTCTGAAATGGGATGAACGACTGGGGAGACGAACCCCTCTGGAGTAAGTTAGGAAACTAGCTTGCTGTAAGGGTTGTCAATGAATCAGTAATCCAAAGCCGTGAGGCTTGGAGAATCCCCTTTCTTTAGAAATGGGGAGTATGTCAAGAAAGTAATCGCGCAGGCAACTGGTGATCAGTTGTACTTTCCGTGTTCAATTGGAAGACATTTGCCGCAGTTGACTTCGTTCGAGACAATTGAGAACCCGTGCAATCAGTTCCGGTTCAACGAGGGGTTTTTGAATATAGTCATCAGCCCCCGCATTCCAGACTTGCTCTACGATTTGACGATTGCGATCATCACAGAGAATAATAATCGATAAATCTTGCCAGTGCGGCTCATTACGAACCACTTGACAGAGTTCAACACCGCTTAAATGAGGCATTGTCAGATCTAAAATTAGCAGATCGGGGGTGGATTTTTCTAAAGTTTGCCAAAATTGTTGGGGGTCATCAAGCAGAATCAGGTGAAATCCCCAAGGTTCTAACACCATTCTGATCCGATCTAAAATCTCCGGTTCGTCATCAATAATCAGAATTTTGCCTTGGAGTGGAGAAGCCGGATACAATACCCGCGTCATCGCATCAATCACTTGTGAAGGTGAGATCGGTTTTTGCAGAAATCCCCGTCCCCCTAAACGGGCGACTTTGACGCGATCGGCAAAGCTTTCTTTAGCGGTAAACACCACAACAGGTAAAGGCTTAGTATTAGAGTTGAGTTCTCGCAGGAGTTCAAACCCCGCTTCTGTGGAGTCGGGAAAACTCAAATCCAATAAGACAATATCGGGCGGATTATCTTGAATCAATTTTCGCGCCTGTTGGGGAGAAATAGCAATTTCAGTCTGAATTTGACGGGCGATCGCAACAGTCGCAATTCCTTCGGCGAGGGCGAGATCATCATCAACGATTAATAATCGAGGCGTGGAACAACCCGAAAGTTCCTCATAATCAGCAGTTGGCAAGGGTAATGCAGGAGGAACGGGCGTTGCAGGAGTCAGACTCAGTTGACTGTTGAGATCGACAAGCAAGGTTGACAGTTGTGCGATCGCTTCAGAAGACAGTTGAGTTTCAGCATTCAACATTTGTTCGATTTCACGACAGTGTTGAGAAGCTTGATTAAACCCAAAGCTTCCGAGAGAACCTGCGAGGGTGTGAGCCTGTGAGAGCGCTTGTTGGAGTAAGCTATTATCGAGATCACCTGCTTGTAAGGCTTTGGTGGCTTGTTCGAGAACGGAAATTCGGGTGAGATAGCTTTCTCGGTGTTTTTTCCAGATGGCGCTTAAATTAACAGTAGGAGAACTGCTGACAACGGAAGTGGGTTCAGGTAAAGCCAGTGCATCGTTCGGGGTTGAGGCGGATTTGAGTCGATATCCTAACCCATAAACGGTTTCAATCCAATCACTTCCGGCGCCTGCTTGTTTGAGTTTTTGTCGTAAGCCTTTGATTTGGGTTCGCACAGCCGATTCTGAAGGCGGATCATCAAAAGACCAAAGATGATCGAGTAAGGCACTTTGACTGAAAATACGCTCGGGATGACGCAGAAATAATTCTAACAGTTCGTATTCTTTGGCGGTAAGTTTGAGGGGGGCGTCGCAGTAGGTGACTTGACAGTTTCCGGGATCGAGTTGAATTCCGCCCCATTCTAAAATCGGAGGTAACGTGTTGTTCCCCCGACGCAATAAAGCCCGAATTCTTGCTAATAGTTCGGACATTTCAAACGGTTTGATCAGGTAGTCGTCAGCGCCTGCGTCGAGTCCTTCGACTTTTTGAGAACTGCTATTTTCTGCCGTCATTAATAAAATAGGAGTGCGATCGCCTTGACTGCGTAGGCGTTTACAGAAGTTAATGCCATTGAGTTTGGGAAGCAGTAAATCCAGCAAAATTAAATCATAGGTTAATGCTTCTGCCAATTCCCAACCCATTAAACCATCACTGGCGAGATCAACGACGTAACGTTGACGGGTGAGTGCGTCTTCGAGTCCTTGTGCTAGCCCTCTGTCATCTTCTACCAGCAGAATTCTCACTTAGACCGATTATCCTCCCTCTGATGGTTGTCAGCAGTCTGTGACTCACAGATCAATGCGAAGTTCTGAAAATGTCTTTAGATCCTGAAAGCTCAAGCTTGAGCGGTGATTCGGTTTGCTTTTTAATTATAGGCTGTACTGCTTTATAAAACTGATATAACGCGGTATAAACCGTGTTAATGTTTATTTCCTGCATCACCCCGGACTGTCAGCAGCACCCGGTCAGACAGGCTTTTAACCAAGAAGCCCTCGGCATAACCTTCTAAATTTAGGCTGGCATTCAAATCACGGTCAATGCTTACACCGCAATTTAAACAGTTAAAAACTCGTTCTTTCAGTGGCATTTCTTGAACGTGACCGCAACTTGAACAAGTCTTAGTTGACGGATAAAATCTGTCAGCAAAAACTACGCTTGAACCATACCACTCAGACTTATACTCAACTTGGCGACGAATTTCATAAAAAGCAGAATCAGCAATAGCACCCGCTAACTTATGATTTTTTAACATCCCAGAAACATTCAAGTCTTCTAACCCGATGACTGCGTGGTTTTTGCATAGCCATGAGGTTAATTTTTGAATTGTATCTTTGCGAATGTTGACAATTCTTTGATGAGCTTTTGCGAGTTTCA
>NZ_JAYGHR010000098.1:0-44329 GCF_034932365.1 Limnoraphis robusta BA-68 BA1
GTTATTTGTCGGAGTGGGGCGGGTTTATACAGGTTATTTCTGAGAAACATCAATCTTTGCGGAACCCGCCCCTACAAAAAATTCATCATTGTGTAGGGTCAAGTTCAAATTTATTTTTAATTTCCCAAAAACAATATTAATAAACCCGCCCCGTAAATTTGAGGTGATTTGTCATGTAGGGTAAAGTTCAAATTGATATTGAATTTCCCAAAAACAATATTAATAAACCCGCCCCGTAAATTTGAGTTGATTACCGAGGTGGGTTTATACAGGTTATTTGTCGGAGTGGGGCGGGTTTATACAGGTTATTAGTGAGAAACATCAATCTTTGCGGAACCCGCCCCTACAAAAAATTCATCATTGTGTAGGGTCAAGTTCAAATTTATTTTTAATTTCCCCGAAACAATATTAATTAACCCGCCCCGTAAATTTGAGTTGATTTGTCATGTAGGGGCGGGTTCAAATTTATTTTTAATTTCCCCGAAACAATATTAATAAACCCGCCCCGTAAATTTGAGTTGATTACCGAGGTGGGTTTATACAGGTTATTTGTCGGAGTGGGGCGGGTTTAGAGAGGTTATTAGTGAGAAACATCAATCTTTGCGGAACCCGCCCCTACAAAAAATTCATCATTGTGTAGGGTCAAGTTCAAATTTATTTTTAATTTCCCCGAAACAATATTAATAAACCCGCCCCGTAAATTTGAGGTGATTTGTCATGTAGGGGCGGGTTCAAATTTATTTTTAATTTCCCAGAAACAATATTAATAAACCCGCCCCGTAAATTTGAGTTGATTACCGAGGTGGGTTTATACAGGTTATTTGTCGGAGTGGGGCGGGTTTATACAGGTTATTTCTGAGAAACATCAATCTTTGCGGAACCCGCCCCTACAAAAAATTCATCATTGTGTAGGGTCAAGTTCAAATTTATTTTTAATTTCCCAGAAACAATATTAATAAACCCGCCCCGTAAATTCGAGTTGATTTGTCATGTAGGGGTGGGTTTATACAGGTTATTTGTCGGAGTGGGGCGGGTTTATACAGGTTATTAGTGAGAAACATCAATCTTTGCGGAACCCGCCCCTACAAAAAATTCATCATTGTGTAGGGTCAAGTTCAAATTGATATTGAATTTCCCAGAAACAATATTAATAAACCCGCCCCGATGAAAAAGTAAATTAAACCTAAGATATGGCTCTGGGGTCTTGAAGCGAACGGGAGAATGCGCTATCTTAGGAAACTTAGCATCTTATTGAGGAGTCCCCATGCGTCAATCATCCTCTCCTAGCACGGCCAGTGATACCCAAACCTCAACGATCCTCTCTCTCAACATCGCACCAGCCCAAGTGTTGCGGGGAATTCACGCCATCGCACAAGCAGGAGAGGCGATCGCAAAATTGGGGAAACGTCCTCTACTCGTCGGAGGCGATCGCAGTCTCAGCGTCACTCAAACGAGCCTAGAACCCGTCTTAGAACAGCATAACCTCAAATTTGCCTCAGCGACTTACACGCCCGACTGTAGCGAAACCAGCCTGGGGAAATTGCGCGAAAAAGCTAATACTCATCAAGCTGACTTGATCATCGGAATAGGCGGCGGAAAAGCCCTCGACACCGCTAAACTTCTCGCCCATCAGTGTCAACTTCCGATCGCCACCATTCCCACTTCCGGGGCGACTTGTGCCGCTTGGACAGCCCTTTCTAACGTCTACTCCAACGAAGGCGCCTTCCTCTACGATGTTCCTTTAGCCAAATGCCCCGATCTGCTGATTCTCGACTACAGTTTAATCCAAACTGCTCCCCAACGCACCTTAGTTGCCGGAATTGGAGATGCGATCGCCAAATGGTACGAAGCCTCAGTCAGTAGCGGACATTCCGAACAAACCCTACTGATCGCCGCAGTTCAACAAGCTAGAGTTCTGCGAGATATCTTACTACAAAAATCCGTCATCGCCCTACAAGAACCTGGCGGCGAAACTTGGCGAGAAGTCGTAGATGCCACTGTATTACTCGCCGGAGTGATTGGCGGAATTGGGGGCGCCCAATGTCGTACCGTCGCCGCCCACGCCGTTCACAACGGGTTAACTCATGTCGCCGCGAGTCATGGTACACTGCATGGAGAGAAAGTCGCTTTTGGTATATTGGTACAACTGCGCCTGGAAGAAATGCTGCAAGGCAACCAACTCGCAGCCGCAGCCAGACAGCAATTACTCAAGTTCTATGGCGACATTGGTTTACCGCAAACTTTAAACCATTTGGGCTTAGAAAATGTGACGTTAACCGAATTAAAACAGGCGGCTGAATTGGCTTGTAATGAAGGTTCTGATATTCATAGACTACCCTTTCATGTCGTTGTTGAACAGTTGATGGCGGCGATGGTTTCCACAACTGCACCCATCGGGGAAGCTAAAATCAAAGCCTAAATCATAAAAATTAAGGGTTGGGAATGATGAGAAAACAGGCAAAGCTGAAAAATTAGAGCTTATGACTTCAACTTGTATTCTTGCTGATATTGGCGACAAATTCACAAATTATTGATCCCCCCGGCTTCGCCACCCCCCTTATTAAGGGGGGAAGGGGGGGATCGGAAATGGGTAGAATTCGCACACTTAAAACCTCACTCAATACCTGTAGAATTAACCGATGACTTTGGATTGGATTAACCCCGCAGATCGGGTCATGCAACTACCGCCTTATGTGTTTGCGCGTTTAGATGAATTGAAAGTTCGCGCCCGTGAACAAGGCTTAGATTTGATTGATTTGGGAATGGGAAATCCGGGTGGCCCTGCCCCTGAACCCGTGATTGAAGCCGCTAAACACGCCCTCCACATCGCTGATAATCACGGTTATCCCCCTTTTGAGGGAACGGCTAATTTTCGTAAAGCGATTACGCAATGGTATTTGCGGCGCTATGATGTGAAACTCGATCCCAATAGTGAAGCATTACCTTTGTTGGGTTCAAAGGAAGGGTTGACGCATTTAGCTTTAGCTTATATTAATCCAGGGGATGTTGTTTTAGCACCGAATCCTGCTTATCCGGCGCATTTTAGAGGGCCGTTAATTGCGGGGGGAAAGATTCATAGTATACTGTTAAAACCGGATAATGACTGGTTAATTGATTTAGCAACAATTCCCGATCACGTTGCAGAACAAGCGAAAATTCTGTTTTTTAATTATCCCAGTAATCCGACAGGAGCAACGGCACCGAGAGAATTTTTTGAAGAAATAGTCGCTTTTGCTCACAAATATCAAATTCTTTTAGTTCACGATTTATGTTACGCTGAATTGGCGTTTGATGGCTATCAACCGACAAGTTTACTCGAAATTCCGGGCGGAAAAGAAATCGGCGTTGAGTTTCATACCTTGTCAAAAACTTATAATATGGCAGGGTGGCGGGTTGGATTTGTTGTGGGAAATTCATCGATTATTCAAGGGTTGAGAACGTTAAAAACGAATTTGGATTATGGCTTATTTGCAGCGTTACAAACCGCAGCAGAAACCGCTCTAAATTTGCCAGATTCTTATATTACAGACGTTCAAAATCGTTATCAAAAACGGCGAGATTTTCTGATAGATGGGTTGGCGGAATTGGGTTGGACGGTTCCCAAACCTTTGGCTACAATGTATCTTTGGGTGCCTTGTCCTCCGGGAATGAGTTCAACGGATTTTGCATTATCAGTTTTACAACAAACCGGGGTGGTATTAACGCCAGGGAATGCCTTTGGAAGCGGCGGAGAGGGCTATGTAAGGGTGAGTTTAATAGCAGATTGCGATCGCCTCGGAGAAGCATTACGTCGGTTAAAAGAAGCAAATATTAGTTATCAACCGGATCTGCTTCCAGTACAAACTCGATGATTTCTGCAACAACATCCCTAGAACCCTAGCCTCAACCCTTGATACCTGATACCGATAACCTGTCAATTGAGATGATGGGTAATTTTGGGGTTGAGATCTGCAAAGTTATATGGGTATGCGATACAAAAATTCGCTTTTGTAGTATATTCTGAGTGAACAGGCTGTCGTTTAGGCTTGAGTTCACCTGTAAACGCTGCCTGAGACTCAGATGACTTGAAATCAAAGTCAAACTTTAACAAAAGGGGAGATCGCATCAATGATTGGTTTTATTATTTCTGTTGTTGTGTTAGCGGTTAGCTTATTAATCATCTCTAAGCTACCGATTGGGGTAGAAATTGATAATCCGGTGATCGCTTTAATTGCGGGTGCGATTATTGGTGCTTTTAATTCGATCTATCAAATTTTTCCAAATTGGTTTAGAACGTTTAATGCAATTGTTAGTATTGGATTAATTCCTTTGATTGGTAGCATTATTGTGTTTGGTTTAGCCGCTTGGTTAGTAGAAGGGTTTAGATTACGCAATGGAGTGATCAGTGCAATTTTAGGAGCGCTTGCTCTGAGCTTTGTGAACTCTATTCTGTTTTTTATTCTCCGTCAAGTTGGGATTATTGCCTAAGCCATCCTCAAACCTAACCTGATCACATCCTCTAAATCAAGTGATGTCAAAAATGACTTGCTCTACTATACATTGAAAATTAGCTTTAGCCCAGTGATTAAGTCATCGGTACACCGCCTTGAAAAAGCCGTGCCTGCGATGACTCGATTCCCGAGTCAAGACCATTTTTGGATAGAGGATTACAATTGTCTTTTTGAGTCAACATTCGGAAAGATACAATTCACAAATTAACCTCATGGCTATGCAAAAACCACGCAGTCATCGGGTTAGAAGACTTGAATGTTTCTGGGATGATGAAAAATCATAAATTAGCGGGTGCTATTGCTGATTCTGCTTTTTATGAAATTCGCCGCCAAGTTGAGTATAAGTCCGAGTGGTACGGTTCAATCGTAGTTTTTGCTCATAGATTCTATCCGTCAACTAAAACCTGTTCAAATTGCGGTCATGTTCAAGAAATGCCGCTCAAAGAACGAGTTTTTCATTGCGAGGCTTGCGGTGAAGTTCAAGAGCGTGACTATAACGCAAGCCTCAATGCGCGAACGTTTCGCCGAAGGCTATTCGGTTTGAGCCTGTGGAATAGGAAGTGCCGACACCCTATGAAACCCAGTATAGTCTGGAAGAAGCAGGAACGAAGCATTAATACGGGTAGAACCCGTGTTATATCAGTTTTCGATAGCAGAAGATACAACCAGTCACAGAAGACCCACAAATTGAAGGTCTTCTCAAAAGTTTAGCAAAATTCCCCCACTCAGGAGCAAAGAATATGGAAGGATGTACAGTGACAGACTTAAAGGTTCATAGCAAGCAAAACTGCTTTGTGCTGGATGCTGCGGCGATGCAACGCATTCAAGAAGAAACAGGGGTTTCTACAACACTAGAACCTGGAACCTATATCGTGAGAATTCGGAATGGTTCATTTGATTACCGTGGAGATGTGAATCATTCTGGTGAACCTTTGGTCATGCTTTGGATCTATGGTGGTCGATTTATTAACAAAAAAACTAACATAGAAATAGAAGCAACCTGGTCAACATTAAATGGAGATGACGATACACTCACCTTAGAAGTTCTACAAACTTGTAATCTCTGTGCTTTCTTTTTTGATACCTACCTGGAAGACAACGAAGGAGAAGTGACCATCTCTGTTGTCAAAATTTGATCGCCAACGCACAAAGATAGTATCGGAAACGGTTACTCAATATTAATAACGACATCAAAATTAATGGAGACTAGAAGAAGTGAAAGTAGAGAATTCCGCTCTTGATTAAAGAAATATTTGAACGATTCTCCTCTTTCTCCCTTCTAGACTTGAAAAGATTTTGTTGTGGTTCTCCATATGGGGCAGATTCTAGAGTATAAGTTCTCGATCAAGATCTTTTTAAATCTAAGAAATTCCACAAGCGCACAACGATTGTTAATTTAGAACCCTGAAAAACAATGTCTCGCTCTCGCAAAGCATTACTTCAAATACCAGTGGTGCTAATCGCTTTAGCATCTACTCCTGAACTTTTGACTGTTTCTCTAGTATCATTTCTCGATCAAGCCGCGATCGCTCAATCATCAGAGACAGAACCTACAAAAGATCCGACACTAATTTTACCCCAAACCTTTGATGTTCCTAAACCCACCTTCACAGTCCCTAAATCTTTAACTGAGAATACAGTTGTTACGGTGAACGGTTCTAGTAGCATGACTGGAACGAACCAAGCACTTCAAGAACGCTTTCAAGAACGGTTTCCCAATACAAAAGTTGAACTGTCAGCAACCGGAACTAGCGAAGCCTTGGAAGCTGTAAAAGAGGGAAAACTGGATATTGCCGCAGTGGGACGACCCTTAACAGAGGAAGAAAAAGCGGCGGGTTTGGTAGCAGTTCCGGTGGGTCGGGAAAAATTAGCAATTATCATCAGTCCTAACAATTCCTTTGAGGGAAATTTGACCTTTGATCAATTTGCGCGAATGTTTCGAGGCGAAATTACCGACTGGTCAGAGGTTGGCGGTTCTGCGGGTGAAATTCGCTTCATAGATCGACCGAATGACAGTGATACACGCCGCGCATTTAGCGCCTATAAAGTGTTTGAAACCGCTCCCTTTGAAAGTGGGGTGAATACAACTCAAGTCTTAGAAGACGAAACGGATGCGGTTGTCGAAGAACTGGGTAATGATGGCATCAGTTATGCGATCGCCGACCAAGTGTTAAACCGGGATGATGTTAAAATTATCCCGATGCACGGAACCCTACCCGATGATCCGCGTTATCCCTATTCTCAGTATCGCAGCTACGTTTACAACGAAAACAACAAGCCTCCCAAAGTCATCGCCTTTTTAGGTTTAGCAACCTCTCAACCCGGTCAAGAAATTATCGCCGATACGGAAACCGGAGAACCGATTGGGGGGGGGACGGCGGTTGTTCCGCCTACGACTACTGCTCAACAAATCGCCCAGACTCCAACTCCTGTTCAAGAACAACAACAACAAGAAAAAGGCGGTTTTCCCTGGTGGATACTGTTGCTGTTGGGAATTCCACTCTTAGGTGGGTTAATTTGGTGGTTGTTCAAAGCAGGTCAAGGAGAACCCGTTAGCGGTGCGACAGCAACACCAACAACGCCCCCCCCAGCAACCCGAACAGGAATAGCTCCCCCCGTTACCGAAACCCCAATAACTCCCCCCGTTGCCGGAACCCCAATAACTCCCCCCGTTGCCGAAACCCCAATAGCAGCGACATTACCCGAAGTTGATCCTGGCGTTAACTCCCCCACAGCAGGAGCAACCCCAGTCGCTGCCGGAGGCGATCTGACAACCGCTACTTTAGGAACCCCTAGCGGAACGGCTATTGCGACTGGAAACACAGGTTTAACGCCTCCCGGTTTAGGAACCATTGGACTAACAGGACTAGCCGCAGCAGGAGCCGCAGCAGGAGCCGCAGCAGGAGCCGCAGCCTGGTGGGGAGAGCGATCGCCCAGTAGTCGAATTACCCTCGCTCCAGGGGAAGCTCAAGATGCCTACGCCTATTGGTTGATATCGGATACGGACAAAGATTTTGCCAAAGAACACGGAGGACGACAACCTCAACTGCGAGTTTACGATGTCACAGACATTGAAGATCTCGATCAGCAGTCTCCTAACAGTGTTGAGAAATACGATATTGACGAGTCACTTCAAGAGCAACTCATTCCCAACTTAGAAGGAAACCGAGACTATCTTGCAGAAATTGGTTATCTCACCGACGATGATCGGTGGTTGATGTTGGCACGTTCTAACCGAGTGCAGATGCCTCTGGCTGATATTGCTGGAGAGACATCGAATTTGGCTGGAGTGGGTGCTGGGTTAGCCGCAGGTGCTGCGATCATTCCTCTACTGACTTCCTTTGGGAGTCAGATTACACTGAATCTCAGAGAAGAAGAGCCTCAAACCGCAGATGCTTGTTGGGATGTTCCAGATGCTGCGAAAACTGCCGCTAAACAGCAGGGAGGACGGCAGATGCAACTGCGAATTTATGATGTTACGGATATTGATCTAGACGCTCAACCTGCTAACCGTGTCCGAAGATATGATTGTGAAGAATCGACTCAACAACGACGAGTTCCTCTTTTAGACCGCAATTGTGAGTATTTAGCCGAAATTGGTTATATTACCGATGAGGGTGAATGGTTGATGTTGGCTCGTTCGGAACCTGTGAGAGTTCCGGTTGATACCGCTACAGATGAGGAATTAACACCTGATGTCGGTTTAATGGGTGCTGGCTTAGTTGCAGCAGGGGCAATTCCTTCTTTAATGGCACTTGGAAGTCGTTTAAGATTGACTCCGGGTGAAAATCAAACCACTGATATTGATTGGGAAATTTCAGACTCAGCCAAAAATCTCGCTCAACAACAGGGCGCACGAAATTTGCAACTGCGGGTTTATGATGTCACGGATCTTGATGTTGGTGATCTCAGTGTTGATCAAACACCCTCAACAATTGTTCAACAGTGTGAGTTGGATGAATTAACCTCTCCTTTGCAGTTAGAACTCGTTGGCAACCGTGACTATCTCGCAGACATGGGTTATGTTACCGATGAGGGTGATTGGTTAATGTTGGCTCGTTCGGAACCTGTGAGAGTTCCGGTTGATACAGCTACAGATGAGGGAATAACACCCAATTTAGGTTTACTGGGTGGTGGGTTAATTGCAGGTGGTGGGTTAGTTGCAGGGGTTATTCCTCGGATGAGGAGAACGACAACCAGCCATGTGACGCTAACACCGACTGATAATGGCGCTGCTAATGTCTATTGGCAAGTCGCTGATACCGAACAGGAAAATGCTCTTGCAAGAGGCGGACGTCAGTTTCAACTGCATCTTTATGATGTTACTGATATTCCACCGGACTCTGTAGCGACTCATAGCGTACAACAATACAACTTTGAGGAATCGATTTCGACTCCCCAATTGTTAACCCTCGAAGGCAACCGCGACTACTTTGCAGAAATTGGCTATCTCACCGATGAGGGTGAATGGCTGATGCTGGCACGTTCTCATCGAGTTCGTATTCCTCAAGAAACAACCGCAACTCCGCTAGTTGAACCTGTAGAACTGTCCAGTGTCGAATTGAGCAGTTCAGAAGTTGTTCCGGCAGTTGAAACTCATCGCAGTCATGTGACGCTAACACCGACTGATAATGGCGCTGCTAATGTTTATTGGACAGTTGACGATACCGAACAGGAAAATGCTCTTGCAAGAGGCGGACGTCAGTTTCAACTGCATCTTTATGATGTTACTGATATTCCACCGGACTCTGTAGCGACTCATAGCGTACAACAATACGATTTTAAAGAATCAATTTCAACTCCCCAATTGTTAACCCTCGAAGGCAACCGGGACTACTTTGCAGAAATTGGTTATCTCACCGATGATGGTGAATGGTTAATGCTGGCACGTTCTCATCGAGTTCGTATCCCCGCATTTACATCAACAGATTTAACAGAGTCAGAGGATTTGTGGAGTGTAGTAGAATTAACACCTGAAGTTGAACCGCTTCCTAGCCTCAGTTCAATTCCCTGTTCTATTGCCCTCACCCTGGATGAAGAAGGAGCCATTGATGCTCACTGGGAAGTACCAGAAGCCGCTAAAACCCTTGCCAAACAACAGGGCGGACAACAGTTCCAAGTTTGGGTTTACGATGTTACCAATACCACTGTTGAAATCTCACCGAGTTTCTGTATTGAGAAATGTCTGTTAGCTGAATCAATTAGTGATTGGCAGTTTGAACTAGAAAGCGAACGGGAATACTTAGCTGAAATTGGCTATGTTCTGGAAAATGAAGAATGGCTGATGCTAGCTCGTTCTAACCGTGTGTTTGTACCGGGAGACGATGAAGATTTAGATGCTTCTGAGGTGGGTACAACTGCTGCTTTAACGGGTGTAGGTTTAGCGGCAGGAACGGCTATTTCAGCTATGAGTTCATTTCCCTGTTATATTACTCTGAGTCTGGGTGATGATCAATGGGTTGATGCACGTTGGGAAGTGCCAGATGCCGCCAAAGAAAGGGCTAAACAGCAGGGCGGAGAGAAGTTTCAACTGCACGTTTATGAGGTGACAGGGATTGATTTAGAGACTCAGACTGCCAATAGCGTCCAACGCTACAACTGCAATGAGTTAATCAAACAGTGGCAAATTCCTAATCTCAATACTGATTGTGAATATATTGCCGAAATTGGTTATGTAACTGATGCGGATGACTGGTTGATGTTGGCTCGTTCTAACCGGATACGAGTTCCGAAATCATCAACTGAAATCATTGATGGAACAGGGGTTTCTCCGGTGCCTGCAATGTCTTCTGAGATCACATTAACGCTGAGTGATAACCCAACAAGCGCTGATGCTCATTGGGAAGTGCCAAGAGCCGTTCAGGAAGCGGCGAAACAGCAGGGCGGAGAACAGTTTCAATTGCGTCTTTATGATGTGACTGGGGTTGATTTGCAGACGACTCCAGCGAGTAATGTGCGACGGTACAATTGCCATGAGTTAATTCAACAGTTGCAAATCCCTAACTTAGAAGCCTATCGTGACTATCTCGCTGAAATTGGTTATGTTACCGATGAGGAAGAATGGTTGATGTTGGCTCGTTCTAATTCGGTGCGGATATCGACATCTTCTCAAACTGTTACTGAGGAAAATGTTGCACCTGCGATCGCAACTTTGCCTGTTACTGCGGGTAACTGTGCGATTGAACATTTGACGGTTCATAGTCGCCGCAATTGCTTCTTGCTCGATGAAGAACGCATGAAACAGCTTCAGGAAACGGCTGTTTCTCAAACGCTGGAACCGGGTATTTATGTGCTGCGAATTAAAAGTGGTCTGTTCGGTTATGGGGGTTTTGATTCCAACAGTTTACCCTTGGGAGAACCGATGGTTATCTTCTGGCTTTATGGGGGAAAAGTCATCAACAAGAAAACTCGCGTTCCAGTCGGCGCTACTTGGTCAACGTTAAATGGATTTCACGAGACGTTAACTTTGGAAGTTCAGGAAACGACGACTTTGTGTGCCTTTTTCTTTGATAGTTTTCCTGATGATAATCAGGGTGAAGTGACGGTTTCTGTGGCTCGGTTATACGATGCTAACTAGATTTTCACTGGAATTCTAAAATTATTCTCCCGTTGCCTGCGTTGTCTGAACGGGAGATTTTTTTGACATTTTTGACAATTGAAAATTCCTCTGATGACGGATGGGGAGTTGGGGAGTGAGTGACTGTTCCCCGTAATCTGTTCCCTATTCAAATACGAATAATTCCAGAGGTGTTATAGAACTGGTAAATACAAAATAAATGATTCCTGCTCCGAGTAGAGTTACTGCTAAACTAAAAACAATCACCCAGCGATCAGGCGGTTCATAGGTATCTTCATCAATATCGCGACGCACAACAAAGTAATGCTGAGTTGAGAGTAAAACGGTTAGTAAACCGACGACAGAAAATAATAACCCCAATTTCCAACCATAACCCGGACGAGGAACAAGCGGGGGATGAAAAGCCCGTAAACGTAAGATCACAACTCCAAACCCCATTAATGCGATGGCGGTTCGCATCCAAGCGAGATAGGTTCGTTCATTGGCTAAATGATCTCGAATGCGAGAAGGATTGAGTTTTTTGAGTTTATCTTTTGATTTGGCTGTGCTGTTTGTTTGTTCAAAAGTGGTGTTTGAAGACATAGAATGAATTAAAAAGTGGAATCAATAAAGAGGGTCATTAAGGGAAATCTTAGCAACGTTAATGGCTGCAATATCACAAGTTTTAGGATAAAAATAACGACTCAGAATTCAAGTTTGATTCGGTTTTTTTCCTGATCTATGGCGCTACAAGATTCGTTGCTGTAAATGCCGTAATTCCGGTCAGTATCGTTGTGATGACTTCGTTCATCGGGAGTCCTGAAAATTTACAGAGTCATTGCTTCTCAAGGCTTGATTTTACTTTAAGCTGCTTCACCCATAGGATCAAATGTTGTTTTTTGTCTAGACGATAAGTAAAAGTGATGCAGCCTTCGACCGACTGAAACTGATGTCCATATCGAAGGCCTGATCACCAAATTTCAAACCCATGCAACTTAATATGTATTGTAAATGAATTTCAAATGTTTTACAATAGGATTGCAAGAACTCAATCGGGGTAACAGCCAGATTCCAGGCGATTAGCGAGTCAAGGGTATCTGGCTCAACCCTTTTGTAAAATCAGCATCAGCAAGAGCAACAATCACCCTTGAGGAGTTCCGAATTTTTTTGGCGGTAGCGGAACATTTACACTTGACCCAAGCAGCAGAAGAACTCTACATCACCCAAACGACGGTGAGTGCAGCAATTAAAACCCTACAAACGGAATGTGTTGCAAATTGCCTCGAGAGGGAACAGGAAACCCGAAGAATGAGAGAGAATTCTTTAATCGGCTGGGGTGAAAACTGGATTTATAACTCAATAAAAATCAACAAAAAAACTATAAAAATAAGTTTTATAAATCAATTTTTATTGAAGATACAAAGTAGAGACTAAGCTTTGAACAATTAACCCAAATTAACAAGTCGCCCCTAGAACTTTGATTTCATCAATCACTTTAAAATCGAATCAAATTATGATAAAGTTGATATTCAAAAGCCTTTCAAACGCGAGGCGGGCTGGAAAGACGGATGGGTTGATCGAAGACAAACCTAGATCATCTGTATCCTTTACAAGCAGAATCAAACCGCTTCCACTTCAAGGGAATCCGATGCAGTTTCCAGTTATTAGAAGTCGAAGCCGATTCATTTGCATCTATTCTAAGTTAACGATCTGAGGCTAAAATTTCATGCGGTTTTTAGTTGTAGAAGAAGATGAAGCACAAGCTCATCAAATCAAAGTAGCGCTCACAGAACAAGGCTATGTCGTCGATGTCGTTATCGATGGCGAACAGGGGTGGGCTTATGTGGAAACGTTCACCTATGACCTACTTTTAATCAATACTAGCCTGCGCGACCTCGATGGCATTGATTTATGTCGGTGTCTTCGCAATGAGGGCTATAGGGTCCCTATTCTGCTTTTAACGGTTCAAAACAGCAGCATCGATCAAGTCTCCTATTTAGAAGCCGGCGCCGATGATCACCTCGTTAAACCCTTTACTCGAACTGAACTATTTGCTCGTATTCGCGCTTTATTGCGTTCCCCTAGCAGAGCCAATGCTCCCCTACTCCATTGGAACGACTTACACCTTGATCCCGTCTCACGGGAAGTCACCTACCGACAAAAACCTCTATCCCTGTCGCCCAAAGAATACAGTCTGCTAGAACTGTTTCTTCGCAACCCAAAACGAGTTTTAACCCAAAGCGCCATTCTTGAACACCTTTGGTCTTTTGAAAGTCAGCCGAATGAACACACGGTACGAGCGCACGTTAAACGGTTGCGACGCAAGCTCCAAAGTGTCAACGCGGAGAAAATCATCGAAACGGTCTATGGAGTCGGTTATCGCCTCAAACCGCCTTCTCCAGAGCTGTCCAAACAACAGGCTGACATCGCCCCGGCGGAAAGTCCAGAAACACCAGCAGAACTGTTATCTGTCAAGTCTGCGGCTGATGTTTCCCAAGGATCGATCGCTCCATCTAGGGATCTCCCCGCATCCAGGGAACGATTTAAGACCATCATTTTCAATCGCATTCAGACTTTAGAAGAAACGATCAATAATGCTCAAACTTTCACCTCAGAACTGTGTGAAAATGCCGAACTGCAAGCCCACAAACTCGCAGGTTCCCTGGGAATTTTAGGTTTAAAATCCGCGTATCAACTCGCTCAAAACATTGAACAGTGCTTCATTGAAGCCCGTCAAAACCCTCAAACTCAAACCTTGCTCGATACTCTAAAAACATTGATTGCTCAACTCTACCAAGAACTCCAACATCCATTCGACGAGTTCGAGGAAAAAAGACCTGTTCAAAGTGAGCAAGAATCAATCTCAGAACAACAAACGTCATTTCAAGTGTTAGTTGTTGATGATGATCTCGAACTCACCGAACAATTAAAACGAATTGCCATCCATTGGAATATCCAACTGAATGTCACGACTAAACTAGAAGAAGCTCGTGTTGCTTTGCGAGAAACTCCGCCTCATTTAGTCTTGCTTGATTTGGTTTTTCCCGATCATCAAGACGGGGGTTTTGTGTTGCTCGAAGAATTAAAATATCAGTTTCCCGAGTTACCTGTGTTGGTGTGGACGGTACGGGATGACATGAGCGATCGGGCTGCGGTGGCTCGTTTAGGGGGAAATGCTTTTTTATCGAAATCGGTTTCTTGTGATCAAGTTCTCGAAGCGATCAAAGATATTCTCCAGTCTACATCAACGGCTCCAACTAAAATTTTAGCAGTCGATGATGATCCGATCACACTCAACTGTTTACAAGAACTACTTCCTTCTTATGGTTTAGAATTAACCCTTTTAGATGATCCGCGTTTATTTTGGGAAACTCTGGAAAAAACGGGGCCATATCTGCTGATTCTGGATTTAGAAATGCCTCATTTTAATGGAGTGGAATTGTGTAAAACGGTTCGCTCTGATCGCAGTTGGAATGCTTTACCGATTTTGTTTCTCTCGGCTCGCAAAGATCCGCAAACCATTCAACAAATTTATCAAGTTGGAGCGGATGACTATATTTCAAAACCCTTTGCTGAAGCTGAATTAATTACTCGTATTTTTAACCGTTTAGATCGGATTCATCTGTTGCGAAGTTTAGCCGAAACTGATCCGATCACTGGTTTGGTAAACCGTCGTCGCTCTACCCATGATTTGCATCGATATTTGCATCTTTCACGCCGTCACTGTCAGCCGTTTTGCTTAGTTTTGATTGCTCTGGATTGTTTTCAAAGCATTAATAATCAGTATGGCTATACGGTTGGAGATAATCTGATGAGACAGTTCGGGCAAATTTTACAGCGTCAGTTCCGCGATGAGGATATTGTGGCGCATTGGGGCGGTGAGGAGTTTATCGTGGGATTGTATGGGAGTTATCAATCTGACGTTGCTAAACGAATTACTCAACTGCTAGAGTTAGTACAAATGACTGTTTTTCCAGTTGCTAATCATGTGCAGATTCAGATGACAATGAGCGCTGGAATTGCCGCCTATCCAGAAGATGGAATGGATTTATCGAGTTTGTATGCGGCTTCTAATGCGGCACTTTATCAAGCAAAAGCTGCTGGGGGAAATTGCTTTTTCACACCATCAAGCTACTCTCGCTCAACAGTCTGAACATTTACGCCTCAACGGGGTTTGTAGAGCGAAACTTTAACATTTCAGCTCTAGTACACCAAGGAGAAACTGGGTTTTTCAGCCATGATGTGCATAAGTCCTCTGTCTTATTTTCTATATCCAGTCAGGCTGAAACCCAGAAAGACAAAAATTGATCATTTATTTTTAACAGTACCAGGATTTAGGCATCAACCGGGTTGATCGTCCCCGATGTGCGTAAGTCCTCAGTACATTGAACTTTTTGATCTCAAGCCTCAAATGGACTTCGATCTAAGAATGTGAAAAACTTGAGACCAATTTTTGGTTTTTCAATTCTTGATTTAAGTTAATAATAGAGCAGAAAATCACACATTTTATAGGAAAATACAACAGAATATGACAGATGAATTAAGAGAAATGAAACGACGAATCTTAGTGATTGATGATGAGGAGGATATTCGGGAACTGCTACAATTGAGTTTAGAAATGAGTAGTAGTTGGGAAGTGTTCACGGCAGGATCGGGTCAAGAAGGCTTAGAGATAGCCCTGACTTCTCAGCCTGATGCGATTATCTTAGATGTCGTGATGCCCGAGATGGACGGGCCAGCAACCTTCAAACAATTGCAACAAAATCCCGCAACTCGGCATATCCCCGTTGTCCTCCTAACTGCCACAGTGCAAGCGACTGAGCAACCCCGTTACACTGAACTGGGAGTGAAGGCGGTTCTCTCTAAATTGATTGATCCTCTCAGTTTTGCCGAGCAATTAGCAAGGGTTTTAGGTTGGTCCGTCTGATCTTCAAGTCAGGCAAAAATCAGGAAGTTTAGGCGAAATTTTATGAGAAACAAAAAGAATAGCACTGATTCTAAAAAATGGTTGATAATCAGCTCATTTTTTTAAAGATTTTCTCATGAATTGAGCTTTCTTTAATGGGTGTATCAATGACTCGAAAAGTGCTGGGATAGCAAGAGACTCGCGGCTTGACTATCTACAGGACGTGAAAATAAAAAGCCTTGAAGATAGGGACATCCCAACTGCTGGAGTTTAACCCAATCTTGTTCGGTTTCGACGCCTTCTGCTATGACTTCTACGTTTAAGCTATTGGCAAGCATCATAATCGCTTGGATCATATTCCATTTGCCCGATCTGACGAAAGAGTTATCAATTTTTAAAACATCAATCGGCCAGTCTTGTAAGCGAGAAAGGCTGGAGTAACCTGTACCAAAATCATCAATATGTAAACGAACGCCTTGCTGTTTTAAATTCTGCAAGTTGGCGATCGCGATGGTAGAATTTTCCAAAAAAGCACTTTCTGTAATCTCTAATTGTAAGCTTTTGCCATCTAAGTGAGTCTGTTGTAAAATTTCCTGCACTCGTTCACTCAAAAGCGGATCGGATAGTTGGAGAGTTGAGAGGTTAACACTGATGTTGAAAGAGGGATGTAAGGGAAATTCCTGTCGCCAAATTTCGAGTTGCTGACAAGCTTGATGCAGTACCCAGTCTCCGATGAGTTGAATGAGTCCAATTTCTTCGGCTAGGGGAATAAATTCTGCGGGTGTCACCCAACCTCGTCGAGGATGTCGCCAGCGAATTAAGGCTTCAAATCCTGTAATTTGAGCGTTTTCGGTAGAAACAATGGGTTGATAAAACAGGAGAAATTCATCTTGCTTTAAGGCTTTGTATAGGTCTTTTTCTAGACGAAAACGTTCGATAGCTTCGAGTGATGAAAGAGAAGCGGATAGAGGTTGATTTTCAAGGATTTGCGTTAAACGGAGCAAGCGGTTTGTGTTATTGAGGGCAATGTCTAACAAACGCCGGCCTTTGGTAGATAAGTTGCCAAGCTGTCCGGTTTGTAAGAGTCGCAATGCTGCTTGAATTGAGGTGATCGGTGTGCGAAGTTCGTGACTAATCAATTGGTTAATATCTTCTAATGATGCTGTAGAGGTCGCCTCTAACTCAGCGTTAGGTTTCGATGGCTTTGAATGGGGTATTTTTATCAGGGTCATGAGGGTTCTCCAGATTTTAATGAGGGTTTTGTTTACATTACTCTGAAAATGGGAAAAAATATGACAAATGGGTTTTTTTGTTCACTTGTCCGGTCATTATCGATCACCCTCCTCTAATCATAGCTTTAAAAGCGGCTTTTATAAATCCGTAGAAATTAGGAAAAGTTATAAGTTTTTTATACTTCTAATCTTAGTCTTGTTCATCTCTCTGATTGGTCTTAGATTCATCGAATGATTGAGAATCATAATATCACTCTACATCTAAATTTAATGTAAAGTAAAATGTAGCTCCTTGTCCTAGAACTGATTGCGCCCAAATTTTTCCCTGATGACGGTGAATAATTCGTTGAACGGTTGCTAAACCAATTCCTGTCCCCGGAAACTCTTGGGATGAATGTAAGCGTTGAAAGGGTTTAAAGAGTTGATCGACTTGACTCATCTCAAAACCTACGCCATTATCCTGCACAAAGTAAATGGTAGGAAGAGTCTGTTGAGAAGAATTGACTGGAGAGGTGCAAATTGGGGATCGGATTTTTCGTTCAGAGTCTAAAATCGTTTGAGGATCTGATAAAACTCCAAATTGAATGGAAGCTATTTTTTCTTGAGCTGTGTACTTCCAAGCATTCGCAATTAAATTTTCTAAAGCCACCTTTAAAAGCTGCTTATCCCCTTGAACGGTGAGATTCGGTGTAATCATAAAATTAACAGGACGTTCGGGATATTGCTGTTTAAACTCTTGATAAGTTGCGTCAACAATCTCACTTAAGTTAACTTGTTGAATACACATCTGATTTTTTTGAACTTGCGATAATCCCAGTAAATTCTCAATCAATCTATCCATCCGTTGAACCGCTTCTCGAATGCGTTTAATATAAGATATACCCTTTGAATTGAGTTGTTCACTATACTCTTTTTCGAGAAAGCAGCTAAACCCATCAATACTTAATAAAGGCGATCTCAAATCGTGAGACACCGTATAACTAAAAGCTTCTAACTCGGCATTTAAAAACTCTAATTGTTGCGTGCGTCTTTCGAGTTCAGTATTGGCCGCTTCTAGCTGAATTTTTTGTTGTTTGAGTTGTTCTTGAGTGCGTTTTCGTTCAATCGCGTAGCAGAGAGAATAAACGAGCAAATCTCCAATCACTAGCTCTTTTTTTAGATAATCTTGGGCGCCGAGTCGCACGGCTTGAATCGCCATTTCTTCATCATTAAGCCCGGTTAAAACAACAATAGGTAAATGATTGGCTTTGGGCAAAATTCCGGTAAAGGTATCGAGTCCTTGACTATCGGGAAGAAATAAATCGAGCAGAATAATATCAAAATTTTCCTGCTCTAAACTCAAAAAAGCCTCTTGCAATCGTTCAACCTGAGTGACTTTAAAGTGCATGGTTGTATGCCGCTTTTTCAAACTTTCTTGAATCAGAAAAGCATCTCCTGGATTATCTTCAACTAATAAAATTTTAATTAATTCTTGATACATCAAGGGTTCTCCGATGAACTCAATAGAGGGTTTATTTGAACAGAGCAAGGAATCGTAAAATAAAAAATTGAGCCTTGTTGAGTTTGGGAATCAACCCAAATACAACCCTGATGTAACTCAACAATTCTTTTGGCGATCGCTAATCCCATGCCAATCCCAGGGTAATCTCGTTGAGAGTGAAGACGCTGAAAAATCTCAAAAATACAAGCATAATCCTTGGCATCAATCCCAATGCCATTATCTTGAACTGAAAACACCCAGACTTCAGCTTGAAGTTGAACTGCTATTTCTATTTTTGGCGGGCGATCGCGGCAATATTTAATCGCATTTTCAATTAAAATTGTGAATAACTGAGTGAGTTGGGGGCTATCTGCTATTACCTTGGGTAAAGCGGTGGTCTTGATTTGTGTTTGAGTTTGAACAATCTCTGATTGTAGATGATTGATTGCTTCTTGTAGAGCGATATGAGCATCAATCAATTGGGGAGGTTGATGTCGTATTTTCAGACGAAAATAGACTAACAACCCATCTATCATCTGTTGCATTCGTCCAGCCGCATCAACCATAAAATGAATCATTTGATCGGCACTAGAGTCGAGTTTTCCCCCATAGCGTTGTCTCAATAACTGGCTAAAGTTAACAACCATTCGCAACGGTTCTCGTAAGTCGTGAGCGATCCGATCCATTAACTGTTCAAGTTCAAGTTGTTGCTCGTCAGATTTTGCTGAGGAGTAAGAGCGCCTCGAAACTGTTGGAATACAATTTTGCAGCGTTAACAACCCATAAAAGCCTTCTCCTGTGATCGCCGAGATGGGAGTGAGCGAGACTTGTCCGAGAGAAGACGCTTCTCTGCTGTGACAGGCGGAACTTTTCCACTCGTTCAAGGGTACCGAAAAGTGAACTGAGCCTCCCTGCTGAAAGACTTGATAGCCGTAGGAGTGAAATTTCTGTGGGTTCAGTTGGTGAAAATGAGCAAATAATGGAGTTCCAACAATCTGCTGTTTGGGAATTTGTGTGTATTGTTCTAAGTAGCGGTTCCAAAACAATACGATCCAGTCTGATCGCAGCAAACATAAACCAACCGCAACAAAATCTAGAATATTATACTGTATGGTAACTGTTTCTATTTCATTATCCATTGGAATTGAACAGATGTTTAAACATTGACTGGATTGGTGGTATCAGGATTTTGTCTGTTTTTTGAGGTTCACCTCTGAGCAAAGTTATTTTTTTGACAGTTGAGGCAAATATTGATGGTCACAGAGGTCACTTCAATCTATATTAGATGTACATAACTGATTCTCAAAATAAACGGAAGGAAGTCTAACATGAATTATAACTCTTGTCCGGTCAGTCTTGAAATTCTTTTGGTTGAGGACAATCCCGGTGATATCTTTCTGACTCAGGAAACCCTGAAAAATTTAACAATACCGAACCATATACACATTGTTCGAGATGGAGAAGAAGCCCTGGCATTTCTCTATCAGCAAGATCCCTATAAAACTGCTCCTCGTCCCCATATTATTTTACTTGACTTGAATCTTCCTAAAAAAAATGGTCGAGAAGTTTTAGAAGCCATTAAAACCAATCTCAGTCTGAATCAAATTCCTGTTATTGTTCTGACGACTTCAGTCGCCGATGAGGAGATCCTCAAAAGTCATCATCTCCCGGCTAACTACTACATTCCCAAACCCTACGATTTGAGTCAATTTTCTCAGATTGTCCGGGCGATTGAAAGCTTGAGAGGATAAAACCTTAAACCCGATTTAACTCTATTCTAATTGATGATGAAGTTTTCAATGAATTTATTAACAGATTTTAATTTCTATTTAATTGCAAATAATATCTTAATTCAATTCAGCCTTGACTCAAAAATATCTGTAGTTTCAGATGCTTTTTTTACCCTAGCTTTAGGCTCATTATTCCTCACATTAGGCTATTGGATAAGCCAGCGAAAAGATTCACCCTTTAAACAAATTATGGGCTTATTAAGCCTCCTGAGCATTTCGATAGCAACCCCTCATGTTGTCGCTATTTTAATAGGGTGGTGTGCGCTTAATCAAGGGTTGAATCTGATCAACGCAATGGCAGCCCTGATCTCTTGCTGGATAGTTTTCCAGATGATGTTTTACATCCCTAAAATTTTAGCAGTGCCGAGTTCTTATCAGTTAGAAGAAGCCAATCTTGCTCTACAACGAGAAATTTTAGAACGCCAACAAGCAGAAGCCGCTCTTAGGAACTCTGAAGAACTATTTCGAGCGACTTTTGAACGAGCTGCTATCGGTATTGCTCACGTCGGACTTCAAGGTGAATGGTTGCGAGTTAATCAGACGTTATGTGATCTGGTGGGCTACAGTCGTGAGGAATTGCTGCAACTGAGATGTCAAGATCTCACTGATTCTGATCGTCTCATTCATGCTTCTAATTCTGTTGATCGTCTTTTAAGCGGAGAAATTTCTAGTTGTTGCTTAGAAAGATGTTTGCTTCACAAAGAAGGGACTCAAGTGTGGGTTCATCTGTCTGTCTCATTAGTTCGAGATGTCAGTAACAAACCTGCTTATTTTATTGCGATACTGGAAGACATTACAACTCGCAAACAAACCGAAGCAGAAATACAAAAACTCAATCACGAACTCGAACAACGAGTTCAAGAGCGAACCGCTCAACTTCAACAGATTAATCGAAATTTAGAGTCTGAAATTAGCAAATGTAGCCTGATTGAAAATCAATTAAATGTGACTCAAGAACGACTTCAATTTTTGCTGAGTTCAAGTCCCGGCGCGATTTATACCTGCAAACCAAGCGAAGATTATGGCGCGACTTACATGAGTCAAACGATTTATTCGATTACAGGTTATCAGGCTTGGGAATTTGTGGAAAATTCTCGATTTTGGGCGAATCATCTTCATCGAGAAGATTTTGAAAAAACGTTTAATCAGTTATTACAGATTTCAGAAACAGAAACGGATATTCTAGAATACCGATTTCTGCACAAAAATGGTACTTATCGCTGGATACGGGATGAAGTGAAGTTAATTCGAGATCAAACCCATCAATCGACTGAGGTTATCGGCTATATGATTGATATTACCGAACGCAAACAAATAGAAGAAGCTTTGCGGGAAAGTGAAGAACGTTTTCGGTTAATGGCAAATAGTGCGCCTGTGTTAATTTGGATGGCTAATGCTGAGGGTGAATGTACTTTTTTGAATCAAGTTTGGCTAGATTTTACTGGACGAACTTTAGATCAAGAATTAGGAAAAGGCTGGCTTGCTACCGTACATCCCGATGATGCTCGATATTTGCTGGAGAGTTGTTCTTTGAGACTTCAACAGCGAGAGCATTTTATCATGGAGTTTCGTCTGAAACGTTGGGATGGAGAATATCGCTGGATTTTAAACCAAGCTGTTCCTCGAGTGACTCAAGATGATCATTTTTCAGGATATATTGGTTCCTGTATTGATATTACTGAACGCAAACAAGCTGAAGAACAATTGTTTACTCTCAACCGAGAGTTACTTCTGTCGAACCGTGAACTTGAACAGTTTGCTTATGTGGCGTCTCACGACTTACAAGAACCCTTGAGAATGGTGAGTTTATTCTCCCAGTTATTGGCTCATAAATATCAGGATAATCTCGATGAAGATACTCAGACTTATATTCATTATATCGTGGATTCTGCCAGCAGAATGCAACAACTGATCACCGATTTATTGGCTTACTCGCAAGTGGGAACCAGTAAGAGCAAAGGAAATTTTAAACTGATAGATTGTCATCAAGTTTTACAGCAAGTTTTGCAGAATCTCAAAATAGCGATCGCCGAATATAATGCTACTATTCATTTGGCTCCATTACCGACAGTGATTGCCGATGAACAACAGTTAGTGCTCTTGCTACAAAATCTGATTTGTAATGCCATCAAATATTGTCATCCTCAGATTTTACCTCAAGTTGAAATTGCCGTTCAATCCTTACCCGGAGAATGGTGTTTTAGCGTGCGAGATAATGGAATTGGGATTAAATCCGAACATTTTGAGCGAATTTTTAAGATTTTTCAACGCTTACATCATACTCAGGAATATCGAGGAACGGGTATGGGTTTGGCGATTTGTCAAAAAATTGTTGAACGTCATGGCGGGCGAATTTGGGTTGAGTCAGAAGTTGATCAAGGTTCAACGTTTTATTTTACAATTCCGATGTCAAAAAATTCCGGGATAACTGCACAAGAATTGATTCTTTAATGTTAGATTATTCTGGATTATGAGCGGTGATTAATTGCCGTTGAAAAGCTTGATGTTCGGCTGAGGCTAACCCCGTTTGCAAGGTGTTGATAACTTGAGACATTTCTCCGGCTAAAAGTGCTGAAACAGCTAACCACAATCCCGGAAATATCCGACTGCGAATGATTTCATTTTCGGGCATGAGGGAAATATAATCTCCGTCTTCTAAAACAAACCAATCCAATTTATGATCGCTGACTTGCCAAACAATATATTCCTTTACGCCATTGCGACGATAAGCCCGTTTTTTATCTCTTAAATCAATCGTTGCCGTACTCGCAGAAATCTCAGCAATGAGTTCCGGTGCGCCCTCAATATAACCATCATCACTCAGGCGAGATTGTCCCCCATATTGGCTATCAATCAGCAAAACAATATCAGGCTGGGGTTCGTTATCAAGATCTAATCGCACTGTAGGATTATCGCCCAAACGAACACCAGGAGTTGATATTTTGTAAGTCCCTAACCAAATCATTAAATCAGCATGAGGTTCAGCATGAGGTTCAAATCGTAAAGGTGAAGCCATATAAACAATTCCTTCAATCAGTTCAGCTTTTTTAATGTGAGGCATAGTGCTATAGCGTCGCTCAAATTCGGGGCGCGTTAGGGAGTCTCCATTTTCTAAAGGAGGAATGGAAACATTTCTTTTCTGTGTGTGTGAGATGGCTGTCATATTAGTCATCAGTCGTGAGTTGAACAAAACAAGCTAATCTTTGCTCTATTATAGAGTAAAATATATTCATCAACACAAGACTAAAGAATGATCAGAAAAAGACGAAAGCCCATTGATCTATTAACTTTTATTTTTTTTAGTTTATGCTTGATCTTTTCCCTGACTTGGACAAGCTTTTATCCAGCAGAAATCTCTCAAAGTTCTGTTGCCGCTCGTGATGAAATTAGAGGCGTTTGGATTACCAATGTCAACAGTGGAGTTTTATTTTTACCGGGTGGAATTCAACGAGCATTAGATCAACTTTCACAATTAAATTTTAATACCATTTATCCAGTCATCTGGAACCGAGGAACCACTTTCTATCCTAGTGCAAGCGCTCGTCGAGTCACAGGACGTTTTCAAGATAGACTCCTGAATTTAATGCACTTAGGAAAAGATACTTTATCAGAGATTGTTAGCAAAGGGAAACAACGAGATTTAAGAGTCATTCCTTGGTTTGAATATGGGTTGATGGCACCGATAAATTCTCAACTGGTTCAACGCCATCCCGAATGGATTACTTTACCGCAAAGTTATCAATTTTCAGCTATTCCCTCTCTCAAGGAATTAGAAGATGCTTTACTTCCAAATTATCCCGCCAGTAATCGAACTGCTGGCTGGTTTGGTATTAAAAATTTGTGGTTAAATCCCTTTCATCCTGAAGTTCAGAGATTTATAGAAGATTTAATTATTGAAGTGGTGATCAAATATGATATCGATGGGATACAATTTGATGATAACTTTGGAATGCCCATTGAACTTGGTTATGATTGGTTTACCCGCAAACTTTATAAACAAGAACATGAGGGTAAACTTCCTCCGAAAAATCCCGCCGATCCCGAGTGGATGCGTTGGCGGGCGGATAAAATCACAGCCTTTATGAAAACCTTACATGATCGGATAAAATCAGTGAAACCTGACTGTATGATTTCTCTCGCCCCAAACCCGAGCGAATTTGCTTATAATGAATCGCTACAAGACTGGCCAACCTGGGTTAAACAGGGTTTAATAGAAGAGTTAATCTTGCAAGTCTATCGAGACAGTCCCAAAGCCTTTTTAAAGGAGTTAGAAGATCCGGCAGTCAAGGAAGTTCGGCGTAAAATTCCTGTAGGGATTGGCATTTTAAGCGGAACATTATCACACGCTGTTGAGATCAAACAAATTCAGCAACAAGTTCAAGACGTTCGCGAGCGCAAATTTAAAGGAATTTCATTTTTTTACTGGGAAACGTTGTGGAGTTATTTGACTCCAGATGCACCCAGAGAACGTCGGAGAGTGTTTCAAACTTTATTTTCGCCTTCGCCCTCCTAACGTTCTAGGATTAATTCATGTCACTGATTCAAACTCAAACCCTGAAAATTCAAGAATTAGATTCATTCAATCGTTTTTGCCATTCAGCATCAATTTTATCCGTTTGTTCAAGTTCTTGTTCAATCAAATCCGATTCGGTCGTGTAGGCTAAATCTTTCTGAGTGATCACTGTTTCGGCAGCAAACTGACGAGCATAGCTCAGTTTTTGCTGTACAGAATTATCAGCTTGATTTAACAAAGCGACTCGTTCTTGTCGGTGATGATTGCGGACTTCTATTCTAGCGTTGCGCCATTTCATCAATAGATAACGCACCAAAGGAACGGTTAAAAATCCAATGCCATAAACCAATAAAACTGGAAAAATTCCCTCAACAAATGCGACTAATCCTCCCAGGGTTTGAGCAATCGTACCCTCTCGTAATAAACTACCCAAAATGATCGCACCGACAATGTTAACAACTCCTAAACCTGCCGCTAACATGAGTTGACCCGAACTCGCTTGACTAAATTTCCACAACTGTTCTTTGAGATAACTAGAAATCGGTTGAGGACGATATTGAGTTGCTGTCATTTGCAACTCGGGAAAATGATAGACAAATTCACCTTCAGGACTGACTTTTGGATAGCCGTTAAACCGAGTCAAAACAGGCAACATATAGTCCTCGTATTCTTCCTCTTGACGGCTAATGTCATCAAGATACGGTGCAACTTGTTCGGCAATAATTGCCCCTTGATTGTTGCGAATTAACGTAGCAATCGTTTTCCATCGCCATTCCTCTAAATTGGCATTCGGATTCCCCTCTCCAAACAAGAAAGAAAAGACCGATTCTAAAAAGTTGTATTGATCAGTTTGGGAAGTTCCCCCACGCGGGCGTCGATGGGAGGAATAATCATCATAATCCCAATACAAAAACCAATACCAATTAGGGCCGAACCAAACGCGAGGAACAAAGAATATTCCCCCTCCGCCCTCACTACTTCCGCCCGAATCATCACCGTCTCGACTGGAATTAACCGCCATCAAAATCAGGGCAATGCTAAC
Source organism: Limnoraphis robusta BA-68 BA1 (assembly GCF_034932365.1). Classification (NCBI taxonomy): domain Bacteria; kingdom Bacillati; phylum Cyanobacteriota; class Cyanophyceae; order Oscillatoriales; family Sirenicapillariaceae; genus Limnoraphis; species Limnoraphis robusta. The sequence continues at coordinate 26,010 of NZ_JAYGHR010000098.1, forward strand.
AAAAATTAGCACAATAGAAACAATCAGCAAAATCCCGAAGGAAATGCGGATGAGATAAAATAATACCCGCCAAACTTTTTCCCACCATTCCTGCAATTTTAACCGCAAAAATTTATTGCGGAGAATGCTACGAAAATCCTGGGGAAATAGAAAGGCAATTTCCCCAGACTCGGCAACTTGCAGGTGTCCACCTGCATCAGAAGCAAGTGCTAGAAGTTGTTGTTGAGCGACATTAACATCAATTCCGGCTTGGGCGGCTACGTCCCCGGTGGTGACGCGATAGCCCAACTGCTCAACCGCTTTCATAATTGAAGGGTTTGGTATCATCGGCGTTGTTTCGCTCTCAAGCTATTCACTATCTATTTACAGTATAGATTTTTCAGCAATACTCAGAAAGAGTTCATGGAGAGCTACAGTAGAGAATAGGTTATTTTCAGAGCGTGAACGCAGGTTGAGGTTAAACGGGAGCGGGAATTGGGACTGACTCTTTTCTAGAGCCGCCTTCAAAGCCAGCCCGGAGGCTATTCAACCGAGCGCTTTTTTTGTGGTAACATACAAAGTACCCAATTGAGGCTAGATGGGATCTCTCGGAGATGTAAGTCATACACTTAAACTCCGAAAAGCTCTCAATCAAAAATCTAAGTGTTTGTTTTAATTTGTAACATTTAGAGTTCGATTTGTTGTAGTTTTTAACCTGAATCAGACCGTGAGGTTTTCGTCTCAAAACCTTGGGACTTCAAGTTGACCAGTCGGTTTCATCCTGGGAATAACAAAACACTTAAAACTGGAGATTAGAGCCAATGCCAAGATCGCAACGCAACGACAATTTTATCGATAAAACCTTTACGGTGATGGCAGATATTATCCTCAAAATTATGCCCACGAATCAAAAAGCTAAAGAAGCTTTCGCCTATTATCGGGATGGAATGTCCGCTCAAGGTGATGGTGAATATGCAGAGGCTTTAGACAACTACTATGAAGCCCTCAAGCTCGAAGATGATCCCTATGATCGCAGCTACATTCTTTATAATATTGCCTTAATTCATACCAGTAATGGCGAACATGAAAAGGCATTAGAATATTATCGTCAAGCCATTGATCTTAATCCCCGGATGCCTCAAGCTTTGAATAATGTTGCGGTGATTTTTCACTATCAAGCCGAAAAAGAAAAAGAGGAAGGAAATGGGGACAAAGCTGAAGAATATTATCGTCAAGCGGCTGAATATTGGGTACAAGCGATTCGTCTCGCTCCCAATAACTATATTGAAGCACAAAATTGGCTCAAAACCACCGGACGCTCCAATATTGATGTCTATTTCTAAGTTGGATTTTGTTGATTTCAGTGGCTTGTCTAATTTCATCAATTAGCCCTGAAAAATTCTGGTTTTCTGATTGACTCTTTTCTCTTGATTTAATGATGATTGATCGCGAACAAGTCCGCAAAGTTGCTCATTTAGCTCGGCTAGAAGTCACGGCTGCTGAAGAAGAAAAGTTTACAACTGAACTCGGCAGCATTTTAGAATATTTTGAACAGCTTAAAGAACTCGACACCGAAAACGTTCCGCCAACAACCCGAGCAATTGATGTCAGTAATATTACCCGAGTTGATCAATTACAGCCCTATGAAAACCGAGATTCTCTATTAGGAAGTGCGCCGGAAGCTGATGGGGATTATTTTAAAGTTCCCCGGATTTTAAAAGAAGAATAGAGATGTAGGGGCAATTCATGAATTGCCCTTACCCATTAGTCCCATTTTAATTATTTTTTGTTCCCGAAAGCAGTCCCTATATTATTGTCTGTACTCGCAAGTTCAACCCTGACAATTGAGAACATTTTGGAGAAACCCAGTTCTTTAAATTAACCGGGTTTCTGACGAACATCCTCAAATAATTAGAGACTAAATTCTACGGTTTTCAACCAATCCAAGATTTTGGGATTAACAATTTCCGGGCGTTCATCGTGGGGACAATGACCCGTTTTTGGTACAGAAACAAACTCAACAGGTTGTCCCGCATCCACTAAATCTTGATAAATTTTCGCCCCTTTTATCGGAGTCCAAGGGTCATCTTCGCCCCATATTACTAATAAAGGCTTTTTGACTTTTGGTAATAATTGCGTCGGATGGGGGCCAGCCGGAGCCGTTAAAATCGCCGCAAAAACTTTCTGAGCGCCTTGATCATTTGAAGGGGTATAAAGTAATTCAACTAATTCATCAGTAATCGCTTGTTTATTCCCATAAACCTGACGCAAAGTATTCCGAATGCGATGTTTTTGACGCACTTGGTTGAACAGAAACGAACCAATAACCGGAGAACTCACCATCTTAGTAAACGTTCCCATAATCAATCGTAACGGCAAATTTAACTCCTCTGGGCGATGATTTAAACCGCCTGCACAGTTGAGTAAAACAGCCCCGGCGGAAAGTTCGGGATATTCCGCCACCATCATCAAACTGAGTAACGCCCCGATAGAATTTCCGATAAAAACAGTCGGTTCTTGAATCTGTTCCGCCCAGAAATCATGCAACAGTTCAGTCCACAATTCCAAAGAATAATTAATCGCAGGTTTAGCCGAACCTCCAAACCCAAGTAAGTCTAACGCAAAAACTCGATAACCGCCTTCAGCCAATACCGAAATATTCTGGCGCCAATGTCCAATAGAAGCACCAAACCCATGCACTAAAACAAGAGGATGTCCGTTCCCTTGAACCGTGTATTCGATGGAATGTCCCCGCCATTGCCAGGTTTGCAGGTTTAGGGGAAAGTTGGAAAGAGGTTTTTCAGTTGAAAGCGTCATGTGATAAACTTTTGTAAACAGTGTTACTCTCACATGATAATGGGTTACAAGAGTATTGGGAAAGCCGCCTATTGATCAAAAACCCTAAACAGAGTTTGAGAACAAGTTTGTTGCATTATCAAACCCATTGACGTTTCGGAGATTTGTCGAGTTTTCTATGGAAACCCAAGAATTGAAATTGTGCTTTACAGAATGTTGACATCCTACTTGGAATAACATCTCTAAATTTCTATGTGCGGGACAAATCCACTCGACGGCTTTGGTATACTGATAGACAAACATTCAGACTTAAGTGTGCTATTCTAAAAATGCTTTCGCAAGCTATTATTTCTTTAGATAAGCAGTTTGCATTTTTCAATCGCTTTAACCGTTCGGTCTGGCCTAGTATTTTTAAATATTACAAGGGATATACGCAGTTTGCATTTTCCCTTTGACTTTTAACCTTTCTGTCTAGATAGTATTTTTAAACATTATCAAGAGACATACATATATGTATCGGTTCCAGGTAAGGGCGCACACAGAAACCGGAGAATTCATCGGACTCGTCGGTTCAACTCAGGACTTAGGAATGTGGGACGCAAACAATTGCATACCTCTACGCACCAGCGCTGAAAGTTATCCTTTATGGTGGGCAGACATTGAATTGTTAGAGTCGCCCAATAACCAAAGCATTAATTATAAATACGTTCGACTCAGTGCAGACAATAGCGTGGAATGGGAAGCTTGGGGAGCAGACCGTTGGATACCGCTCGAACCCAATCTACCACCGTCCACCATTATTGTAGAAGATGGCTGGTTCGGTTACGTCCAGCCTTGTCCTTACGGATATTTTAAAGAACCATTCGCCCAAAAGCCACTCATCAAAGCAGAACAAGGTCTAAAAATCGCGGTTGTGGGGAGTTCTGTCGCATTAGGATGCAGTTCATGGTTATTGCGGGGCTGGACAAGCCATTTGGAACAAACCTTGCATGAAAAATATGGTCACATCCTAGTCAATCTATCCGAACTGGGTGCCAATGTTAGCACAACAATTGACAGGTTTTCCTTGATCGTCGCACCCTCTCAACCCGATATCGTCATTATTGCCCTTTCTCTGGGTAACGAAGGGTTGGCTTATTGTCCACCTCACCAACAACGGGCGGTGCAACGCCGTTTTGAAAGAGGATTGCAGCAACTCGTCAAAATGACCAAAGAATTGGGAGCAATGCCCATTTTAGCAGGACTATACCCAAACGGGGATTATACCTTAGAACATAATTTACTGTTGCGAGATACGCACAATCGGATGCTCAGTTGGGGTGTTCCCGTGCTGAATTGGCTGGAGGCTGTAGATGATGGGGAGGGGCGTTGGAAACCGGGGATCTCCTTTGACGCGGCTCATCCCAACAGCTTAGGACACCGCCTGATGTACGATCAGATCGATCTTCGCTTATTCGAGATAGATAAAGACAAATTAATTCAAGCAAAACAACTCTCGAATCAGAAGCAGGAAGTCCCGATTTATCGCGATAATTGGGGTTTCCATGTATTTGCTTGTCAGGAAGAAAAGAGTTTGCGAGTGATTAATACTTCAAAACATCCTTACAGCATCACGAGCGACTGGAAAAAACTCCAAACAGCGATTCAACGTCAAGCCGGATTAATCCCTGGTATTTATATCACGAAAACCATTGAAAAAAATACGCTACCCTTCTTTTGGGTGCGAGAAGATGGGACGATTGAAACGTTAGTTAATATTCCCCCAGGTGCTGACATTGAATATAGTGCAGCTTTCAATTTCTTGACACCCAAAGTCTCACAAGTTTTACACTACGACGGACTTTTAGGACTGTTGAAAGAAAGCGATTCAACTCTGCGCGTGATCAATGAATCAGAACACGAATATAACATCCACCCCATGTGGAAAGAAGTCCGCAGCGCCCTTAAACAAATGCCATCGGGTGTTTATGAAGATTTAATAGAACCCGATATGCCTTTTCGCACGATGATCATTGGCAAAGACGGACTAGAAAGCCGAGTCAAAGTACCCGCTCAATCCTCTGTCATTTTTCAATACAAATGTAAATTATCAGACATTAGCCGAGTGGGGATTATTCCGTTGGGCGCTCGTTGTGCGGCGAGAATGTTGTTATACAAAATGGAATATGATGGGCCAGCTTTTCCCTTTGATCTAACCCGAACAACCAATCTTGGAGATGTAGCCGATATGATTGAAACGGGTTTTTCTGATATGTGGAACCCGAACCTTTTACATTACAATCACGACGAAAGGAGAATCTATCATAGCAAATGGACAGGGCTATCTTTCGCTCATGAAGTGGAAGAAACAGACGACCCCTTAAATGATATGTCACCTATCTATGAACGAATGCGCGTGCGTTACTCAGCGCGAGCGAAACGCTTTTGGTATACGCTACAACAATGTGACGAAGCGCTGTTTATTCGCGCGGGTATTACTAATCGCGATTATGTGATCGATTTGGTCGATAAATTGACAGCAAAATGTCAAGGAAAACCATTCCGCGTCTTGCTGATTTCTCCCCAATCTTCTGACGAATTTTCAGAACTTCCTCATGTGCTGCATTATAATTTGGAGTTCAATCCAGACAAAATGTATGAAGATTTGGAATATTGGATGCACTGCACAAATATAATGCGAGGAATTCTTGAATCCTTGGGCGTATCGAGTAAAAATTTATATTGGTGTCCGCCCAATCCTCCCAAAGATGAGGCTAAATTGAGATAAAATTAATAGGATGGGTTCATTTGGGGAAGCGATCGCACTTTGCTATTTATAGATAATAGTGAAGTCGCGATCGCTGAGAATTTTAACACCTATTGATTATTGCGATCGCCATAAATAAAACAAGTAGTGATTTTGAATAACTTTGATTAAAACTCATATTTTTAGGATGAAGAAACGGATTTTCCTAGCTATTGCAAGAAGTCGGTTTGCTTTGTCTGCGATCGCCAATGAGGATGTATAAATTGATCTAACAGAATGAATCAAGCGGACATGGTATAAGGTATAGATGTAGAGTAATCGTCAGGAAGATCGCTAAAGGAATAGGGCAATGAAAATCAAAGTCAAAAATCTTGGGGCTTTAAAACAAGCCGAATATACCCTTGGCGACTTGACAATCATTTGTGGCTGCAACAATACGGGTAAAACCTACGCTACTTACGCTTTGTTTGGCTTTTTATATCATTGGCGGCGGATTTTTTCGCTCAAAATAGACGACGATAAGATCGAGCAACTGCTTGCTGACGGCGTAATTCGTCTTGATCTACAAGAATATGTAAAACAGTCGCCTCAGATTGTTGATCAAGCGTGTCAAGCCTATAGTCAGCAATTACCCAATATTTTTGCAGCTCCGAAGGAACGATTTAAAAAAACAGAATTTCAGGTAAGCCTAGACATTCAAAATATTAGTTTTACACCTTATTTTGAACTGACAATCGGATCGGCTAATGTGGAAATATTCTCGATGACAAAAAGTGAAGAAAGTCGAGAATTAGTCGTTACTCTACTCGTTGAGAAAGACAAGGCAAAAATCCCCATAGATATACTGAACCGCACCATTTCTGATGCACTGAAAGATATAATTTTTGCTCAAATTATCCCTCGCACTTTGATCGCCAGCGCGGAACGAACGGGCGCTGCTATTTTTCGTAAAGAGTTGAATTTTGCCCGTAATCGCTTGGTTGAAGAAATGGGTCAAGCTGAGAAGAATATCAATCCAATTGAGCTTTTATTCAAGGTCTATCAGGATTATGCCCTACCAATAAAAACAAATGTTGATTTTACGCGAGAACTGGCAACAATTTTCAAAAAAAGTAGTTTTATTGCCGAAAACCATCCCGATATATTGACAGATTTTGCCGACATTATTGGTGGCGAGTACACCGTCACTCGCAACGATGAGCTGTATTATGTACCCAAGGGTAAACGGGTAAAGCTTTCTATCGATGAAAGTTCTAGTGCTGTGCGTTCTTTGCTAGATATTGGTTTTTACCTCAGACATGAGGCGCAACTTGGCGATTTACTGATGGTAGATGAACCTGAATTAAATCTACACCCGGAAAACCAGCGTCGTGTTGCACGGCTTTTCGCGAGATTAATTAACCTTGGTATTAAAGTTTTTATTACAACCCACAGTGATTATATTATTAAAGAATTAAATACATTAATCATGCTCAACCATGATAAACCCCATCTCAAACGAATTGCTGAAGCAGAAGGTTATCGAGCAGAAGAACTTATCTCTTCCGAAAAAATCAAAGTTTATATCGCCGAAGAAGCATCGATAAAAATAGAGGGGAAAACCAAAAAAACTAAATGCCAAACTCTGACACCCGCAGATATCGACCCAGAATTAGGTATTGAAGCTCGCAGTTTTGATCCAACCATTGAAACGATGAACCGCATTCAAGAAGCGATCGTTTGGGGTAAGGATTAATGTCTGATTCTGATATTGCTATCCTTAAAAAGATGATCAAAGAAACCGCCACAGTAAAACTGCAAGAACGACAGGAGGGAAAGCGTTTCAAATATTCAGTCACACTCGAAGAAAAGAATCTTTATTCTGTAACAATTGATGGAATGCCTCAACCTGATCGGGTTATTATTATCAAGTCAGATAGTTTTGTAGATCCAAGGGAAATATTTAATGGATCGAAAGGCGAGTGTAAACGTGCAGATTTTGTCATCATTACGGATACTGACCCAGAAAAAATCATCCTTTGTATTGAGATGAAGAAAAAGAAAGACTTAGAGCAAAAAATTATTCAGCAACTTAAAGGAACGCAGTGTTTTGTTATCTATTGCCAAGAAATTGGTAAAGCATTTTGGCATAAACAGAACTTCCTTGATGATTATCAATATCGTTTCGTTAGTATCGGTAACATCAGCATTTCCAAGACAAAAACACGCTTTGAGCGAAAAACTGATATTCACGCTCGTCCAGATCGGATGCTGAAGATTAAGTCCCCGAATCGCCTTCAATTTGATCATTTGATATAGTTTAGGCTATTGGTGATAGCTGCCGCCTAACGGTAACATTAGAAGTTTGTTTAGTGCTGGATAACGCAGCAACTTTGATAAGTCAGACAGTCTCGAGCAATGATATCCTTGATTTTAACGAAATAAACTGATGAACTAACATGAACCTCCCACTCATTGATCGCGCCCAACAAAACCCAAACAAAATCGCCATTGTCGCCACTGAAGGAACATTTACCTATCATAATTTGCTCCAAACTTCGGCTCAAATTGCTACCCAACTTCTCGAAAATCAAGACGATTTACAAGAACAGCGAGTGGCCTTTTTGATTCCTTCGGGATTTCAGTATGTGGCGACACAATGGGGAATTTGGCGTGCGGGTGGGATAGCTGTACCTTTGTGTGTTTCCCATCCCAAACCCGAGTTAGACTATGTAATTGCAGATTCAGGCGCATCAATTATTATTGCACATCCGAGTTTTGAAACACTATTACGCCCGATCGCTGAAGAGCGAAATATACGATTTATTTTAACATCAGAAACGCTTCCTGAAAATGTCAGTTTACTTCCAGAAATTGAGATCACTAGACGCGCATTAATCCTTTATACAAGCGGTACAACAGGAAAACCCAAGGGAGTTGTTAGCACACATCAAAATATTCAAGCACAAGTAACTAGCTTAGTTTCGGCTTGGGGATGGACGGCAGACGATCGCATTCTACACGTCTTACCTTTGCATCACATTCATGGCATTATTAACGTGTTAACTTGCGCGTTGTGGAGTGGTGCAGAGTGTCATATTTTACCGAAGTTTGATGCAGAAATCGTTAGCGATCGCATTAGCCAAGGGGATTTAACTTTATTTATGGCAGTACCCACAATTTATGTCAAGTTAATAGCCGCTTGGGAAAATTCAGATCGCGATCGCCAACAAAAAATCTCCTCGGGTTGTGCTAAAATGCGCTTGATGGTTTCAGGATCAGCCGCTTTACCCGTTCAAGTCTTGAAAAAATGGCAAACCATTAGCGGTCATTTTCTGTTAGAACGGTACGGAATGACTGAAATCGGCATGGCTTTATCTAATCCTCTGCACGGTGAAAGATTAGCAGGATTTGTCGGGAAACCTTTACCGCAAGTCGAAGTTAGATTAGTCGATGAAAGTGGAGAATTAGTCACTCCAGGAACACCGGGAGAAATTAAAGTTAAAGGATCAACTGTGTTTCTTGAATATTGGCAAAAACCCGAAGCAACTATAAAAGCATTTCGCGACGGTTGGTTTTGTACAGGTGATTTAGCCGTATTAGAAAATGAGAACTATCGCATTTTAGGTCGAATCAGTGTAGATATTATTAAAACAGGCGGTTATAAAGTTTCAGCTTTGGAAATTGAGGAAGTTTTACGAACTCATTGTGATATTCAAGATTGTGCAGTTGTGGGAGTGGAAGATGCCGAATGGGGTGAAAGAGTTTGTGCCGCTTTAGTCTTAAAATCAGGAACTCATTTAACCTTAGAAACCCTCAGAAGTTGGGCGAAAGAACAATTGGCTACCTACAAAGTTCCGAGCAAAATTATAGCGGTGGAAGAATTACCGCGCAACGCGATGGGAAAAGTAACCAAGCCTAACGTCGCCAAGCTATTTCACTGAGATCGGATTGTTCTTTCATCTGCGATTAGCATTATAATGTCTTTACGTTGACATCCTCCCACCACTAATTCGGAGTACCGAATATAGTGGGGGATTCCAAAGATTGCTCTTTGGGCTTCCTCTTTCCACGACTCGACTTGCTTGGAAGAGTTGCCTCACCCAAGTAGAGGTCGATGTCTCCAGAGGCGTTGGTTCCCGTGTGCCCCACGGTACGAAGTGCAATTTCAAGTATGTTGATAGCCGCGTTCCAGTCTCGGTCTAGTACGAACCCACAGTGATCACAACGATGTGTTCTTTGACTCAAAGACTTCTTGACGACTTCCCCGCAGTTGGAACAGTTTTGACTGGTGTAGTGAGGTGGAACGGCGACCGTCACCACCCCGAACACCTTGCCGAAGTATTCCAACCATTGACGGAACGCAGACCATGCAGCATCGGATATAGACTTAGCCAGCTTCTTGTTTTTGACCATATTCCGCACCTGCAAGTCCTCGTAGGCAACCAAGTCGTTAGACTGGATGACGCATCTTGCCAATTTCACGGCAAAATCTTTACGCTGCCTGCTTACCTTGAGGTGTTTTCTGCTCAAGCGGTTTCTGCTCTTGGCTCTATTTTTCGAGCCTTTTTGCGTTCGAGAAAGTCTCTTGTTCAAACGTTTCAGGGCTTTCTCGGACTTTCTCAAGTGACGGGGATTCTCGATTGTTTGCCCGTCAGAATCGGTGTAGAAGTGGGTCAATCCAACATCCAACCCAATATTCTTCTGGGTTGGCGTTCTCTTCTCAACTCGCTCAACATTAAGGCAAAACTGAACGTAGTATCCATCTGCACGACGGACTACTCGAACTCGCTTGATTTGTTCCAACTGGTAGAAGTGCAAGTCACGGGTTCCCCACATCTTGAAGCTTCCAGCTTTGAAGCCATCGGTGAAGGTGATAGTTCTTCTATCCTCCGACAGTTTCCAGCCACAGGTTTTGTACTCAACAGAACCATGTGTTTGATGCTTCTTAAACTTAGGGAAACCTTCTCTTGGTGCGCTTCCTCTAGCGGCTTGCGAAGCCGCGAGGTCGCACCGCTTCTTAGCCGCTTTCTTCTTACAGTTGTCGTAGAACCGAGCAATAGAACTCCAAGCTCGTTCAGCAGAAGCTTGACGAGCCATAGAGTTGAGCTTATTCGCCCAAAGGAATTCATGAGCGAGAACCTTGCAATAAGCACTCAGTTCATACCGCCCAATCCCCTTGTTTTTCATCCAGTATCCGACGCAAGAATTGCGGATAAAGCGTGCAGTACGAATAGCTTCATCAAGCTTTTCATACTGTTGCTTTTCTCCCTCAAGTTTTGCCTCAAATACCAGCATTTTACGTTGCTATGTTTGACATAAATAATTCTAACATAATACATCCTGACCGCAATTCATCTCACCGCCAAATTGAAAATTATGGCGGGAGCCTTCTTGCGGAAGAAGGTAAAGTGCAGAGATCAAAACCTGTCGGTGATTCCCGCACCACACCAACCCAAGCTTAAAGATCAATCAAAACTTACGAGGGTGCGTCTCGACCGGAACTTCTGTTAACAATTTATTGATCGCAGATGAAGAAGACAAAGATATAATTTCCAGAAGGCACTATGAGACAAATAACCCCTTTGGATTGGCTAGGTTTGTGCCGTGAGGAACTTCTTACCCGGAGAAAGACTCAAAAATACTGAGCCTGCCATCTAGAGTGGGTAGCCATAAGTTTCTCAGCTTGGAGACTTTTAATGAGATGACCAATTTTTCACGCGACCGTGTAGATCTGCACATCAACTCAAGACTGAGCCAGTTTTTACTGGTCAGCGTTTTTTCTATGATAGCCGCGATCGCAGGAGTTGTACCCAATCTAGCAACGCTACCGTCTACATTCACTCAGACTCCCGTTGCATCCGCTCAGTCGAGTCAGGAGTTCAGCGAGGGGGAAATTCTCAACTATGCTCGTGCTGTTTTAGCCATTGAACCCAAGCGTCAACAAACTTATGACGAAATTCGACAAATCATCGGTGAATCTGTTCCGGTGGTGGTTTGTAATGAAACGGGTAGCCTTAACCGCTTAAAGCAAGACGTGCGGGTGTTGGCGACAAATTACTGTTCTCACGCCAAAAAAATGATTGAAGACAATAACCTCACCGTTGCGAGATTCAACGAAATTACTCGCAAACAACAAAGCGATGCTCAACTGCAACAACGAATTCAAGCCGCGTTGGTCCAACTGCAACAACCCTCTAGAAACTAAAGGGTTTTGTTTTCCTGACTCTATTCTCCCTATCTATAATGCACTTGGTATGAAAACTCACACTCAACTGTCCTCTCTAAACTGGTATCACGCCATCTCCAAAACTCTCGGCGTCAGCGTTATTTCTATCGTCAGTCTGTTGAGTGGGTTGACTCCCACCCTCTCAGGACAAGATCTGAGCTTTGGTGTGAGCGCTGTTCACGCTCAAGTCAATCAAAACTTTAGCAACGAAGAAATCACCAACTATGCTCGTGTGGTTCTCGCTCTGGAGTCGAGAAGATATCAAGTATTCAACGAGATTAAAAAAATAGTTGGCGAAGTTCCTCGCATTGTTTGTGATGAACCCGGTAGTATTAACGCCCTTCCCGGAAATGCGCCCCAACTGGCGGTGAGTTACTGTGATCAAGCCAAGCAAGTGATTGAAGCTAGAGGCTTGACTGTGACTCGGTTTAATGAAATCACCCTTCGCCAACAAAATGATCCTCAATTTAGGCAAAAAATTCAAGCCGAAATCTTACGACTGATGGAATCTTCTAAACCATAATATTGACTCACCCGAACGATAGGCAGTTTAATCAGTTTGGCAGTGTTGGTCACAACTCTGCCCAATGGGAGCATCTTTTTGTTTGAATTGCATCCCTGTTAAATAATTTCCCAAATCGTTTGAAATTATGGTATAGTTAATCAAGATATGGGTATGTAGCTCAGTGGATAGAGCATCAGATTCCGGTTCTGAGGGTCGGGGGTTCGAGTCCCTCCATACTCGTTTAATACATTTCCTGACCGATCTACCAACAAGGATCAGACTCAATAAATGCGATGACAATATCAGCCGGAACAGGTCTGAGAAAATAATACCCTTGAGCAAATTCGCTACCAAGTGTTCGCAATTGTTCGACTTGTTTTGCGGTTTCGACTCCTTCGGCGATCACCGCCAATTTTAACACATGAGCCAGGGTAATAATCGTCTGCACAATCCCGAAATTTTCTCCTTCTCCTTCCGCTTCCATTTGAGAGATAAAGCTACGGTCAATTTTGAGAGTATCAATGGGGAAACGATTTAGAGAACTGAGGGAAGAAAATCCGGTTCCAAAATCATCAATACTCAGCCGCACATTTAATGCTTTTAACTGTTGTAATAAAGCAATGGTTTCGTCTACATCTTTCATAACAACACTTTCGCAAATTTCTAGCCGTAAATACCGAGGATCAATACCCGATTCTAGAATAATATCGTGAATTTGCTCAACTAAATCGGGTTGCGAAAATTGGCGACCTGATAAATTAACACCCATAATTAATTCTAAGTCTCCAAACCGATCTTGGATTTCTTTTAACTGATGACAAGCTTCTCGGATCACCCATTGACCCATCGGAATAATTAACCCCGTTTCCTTAGCGACAGACATAAACTCATTCGGGAAAAGTAAATCTCGTTGGGGATGTTCCCAACGAATTAATGCTTCTAACCCGATTACTTTACCTGTTTTTAAGGAGATTAAAGGCTGATAATAAAGGACAAATTCTTGACGTTGTAAGGCGAGTCTTAAATCGGTTTCTAGCTGAAGATGCTGTTTCCCGTCAACATTCATTTTTTGCTCAAAAACTTGATAGGAACCTGTACCTTGACTTCTCGCTTGATACATCGCAGTATTGGCATTTCTTAATAAATCATCAGCACTCATATCAGTCGAGTCATTTAAGGCAATCCCAATACTCATCGTTCTAAAAACCTCTTGTCCTTGTAAAAAAAATGGCAAAATTAAAGCTTGTTGAATTCGTTCCGCTACCCAAATTGCATTTTGAGGTTGTCTGAGATTTTCAATCAAAATTGCAAATTCATCGGCACTTAATCGAGCAATCACATCACTGCTTCGCACACAAGTTTTCAAGCGGTGAACCAGATCAACTAACAGTTGATCTCCGGCTTGATGACCTAAACTATCATTGATCACCTTAAATCGATCAACATTTAAAAATAAAACTCCACAGAGTCTATTCTGCCATCGACTTCGATAAATTTCTCCTTCTATTCGATGCAAAAAAGTCGAACGGTTTGGTAAACGAGTTAAGGAATCATGGGAAAGATAATAAACCTGTTTATAAGCAATCACACTAATACTGGTGAGGATAAAAGCTAGCCCTGGCGCAATCAGAGGAAGCCATCCTTTAAAAATAAATAATCCATAGCCAATTGCGAATAAACCCATCAGTACAATACTCAGGGTAATCGCTTGTTTTACCGGATGTCGAATTTGCCAGGTGATTATCCCACCGATGATCGCCCAACCCCAAATCCAAAGGGGTTCTAAACCTAATGGTAAAAACCAAAATAATCGCGGTGATTGCCAAAAATTTTGGCGTTGATTGAAGCCAAAATCATTCAATGCTACACTCATAATATTGCTAACCATCTGAGCATGAACAAATACTCCTGGCATCATCACATCATGGGAGGCTGCCGCACTATAGGGAGTTAAAAAAGAGTCTTTTAAACTTGGGGCTGTTGCACCAATTAATACAACCCGATCTCGCACTAAACTGGGATTAAATTGTCCAGCTAATACCTCTCCAATAGACAGGGTTTCAGCTATCTGAGGCTGGCGATAGTTCAGCAGAATTTGATAACCTTGATCATCAATCGCAGTATATCCACCATTCCCAGCTTTTAACGGAATAAAAACTCCATTCCCCAACTGCATATAATTTGAGTTTCGGGAATAATTTTGCGGTTCAATTCCTTGAGTTTTGAGGTAAAATAAGGCGAGTTGTAGCGACAAAGAAAATAAAGTTTCCTCCTCCGTACTCGCAAATAAAAGTTGGCGGCGAATCACACCATCAGGATCAACGGGAACATCATTAAACCCAATCCGTTCAGGGGGAATATTGGGTGGAGACGGAATCGGAGGAACACCTAAATTAGTAATTGCAACAATATTCTCCGCTTGCAATTGTCTGATTAGTTTTTCGGTTCCTGGTGGATGGGCTAAATCTCGATAAAGATCAATGCCAATCACATGGGGTTGATGCTGTTGCAGTTGAGTTAATGTTTCTGCTAAAATCTCATCAGAGAGCGGCCAACCTTGGGTTTTTAAGTCAGCTTCCGTAATGGTAACAATTAACAGTCGAGGATCGAGTTTTTGGGGAGGTTGTAGTCGCACCAACAAATCAAAGATTCTCAACTCTAAAGGCTGTAAACTTCCCCATTGTTGTAAAATGACAACAACCAAAGCGATCGCTAAACTAGCAACGAACCCCGGAGCGAAGAAAATTGCCCCAGGGGGTAGGCTGTTATGATTGCTATTGAGGATAGGTATTCGAGATAAAATCGAAGGAAGTTTAGGAGAAAACATGGAGTCTATGTAGAGTTTTATCCGAATCAAAGTCAAATCATTTAATCGAGAGCCTGTAACTTCGCCTGATCCAGAAATGATTCGGCTGACAACAAATATTTTTGATCTTACATACAAATGTAAGTCTAAGTCTTAAAATATCGTTATCGAATTTCAGGAATCAATTAAAGCCGATGACAAATCAACTTCCCATCCCCGTGATTGTGAATGGTGCGGGTGGTAAAATGGGTCGAGAGGTAATTAAAGCCGTCGCGACAGCCTCCGACATGACTTTATTGGGGGCAGTAGATCGCAACCCGGAAACATTACATCAGGATGCGGGGAGTTTAGCCGGAATAGAGCCTCTAGAAATCCCTGTAACGAATGATCGTGAAGGGACTTTAGCAATGGCAGCTCAGGAAAAACAACCGGGTGTCATGGTCGATTTTACCCATCCTGATTCCGTTTATGATAACGTAAGGGCAGCGATCGCTTATGGGGTGAGTCCAGTGGTCGGAACAACCGGGTTGAGTCCCGAGCAAATTCAAGACTTGGCGGAGTTTGCAGATAAAGCGAGTATTGGCTGTTTGATTATTCCTAATTTTTGTATTGGCATGGTACTACTTCAGCAAGCCGCAGTCACCGCTTCTCAGTATTTTGATCATGTAGAAATCATCGAACTTCACCATAATCAAAAAGCGGATGCTCCCAGTGGAACCGCCATTAAAACCGCCCAAATGTTAGGAGAATTGGGGAAAACCTACAACCCCCCCACTGTCACAGAAACGGAAAAATTACCGGGTTCCAGAGGCGGTAAAGCGGCGGAAAATATCCGCATTCATAGCATTCGCTTACCGGGGTTGATCGCCCATCAAGAAGTGATTTTTGGCGCATCCGGTGAAATTTATACCCTACGCCATGATACCACAGATCGAGTGTGTTATATGCCTGGAGTTTTACTCGCCATTCGGAAAGTGCTTCAACTCAAAACCCTCGTTTATGGGTTAGAAAAGATACTATAGAAGTTCAGGGTGAGGGATGAAAGGTTGTGACAATTTTATCAACGGGTCTTGTCTCAACCTGACTCACTCTATCACAAAAGAACGGATAAAATACCAATGAAGCTCTATGTTGATTCCCTTAACTCGTAAAACCTTTGAGGAATTGATTCCGGCAGTCGCAACTAGCGATCAATATCGTTATTGTTGGGGAAAGCTTTCTGATTTTATCAAGCGACTGTTAATTTCTGCGGTTTGTGCCTCAGTTTGGATTCTTCTTGAGATTTCCGCATCTGATAGCATCAAACCCGTGTTATTAATATTAGGATTAATTACCATTCTCTACTGGTTTTGGGGGCCAGTTGTAGAAGCCAGTTTGCGGAATATTCAATGTCGAAAATATCCCTACTGCGGATTTTTGCAGGGAAAAGTCCTGGATTTTTATATTACAGAAGAAGTCACCAGCGAACAAGAATCCGTCAATCAACGAGGAGAATTAATTATCATTGAAAATTTAGAGCGGCGAATTAACGTGGAAGTGGGAGATGCTCAAGGGTTTACAACCTGCATTCAAGCCCCCCTAAACCGCTCCCATAAAAAGATTCATCGGGGTCAAGTTGCTCAACTGATTGTCATGTCTTTCCTGGAAGATTTAAGCCGCATTAACCAAGTTTCTGATCTCTATATTCCCAGTCAAAACTTGTGGGTTAGTGATTATCCTTATTTGCGTCGTGACGCCTTTGTAGATTTAAGTCGCTGGGTTCGTTCTCAACGAGAAACCCGCAGGCGATCGCGAACAACCGTTGACCAATGATTGAGCAATAAAATCCCTGTGTCCTTCATCTAGGTTTCATCCGAAAAAACGACTGATAGCCGGAGCAGAAGCTCGTATAGATTAGACATATCTAGGGTTGTCAACTCCCTATCAATCGGAGGAACACACAATGGAAACACCGGGAAATCTCAGTTTAGAACAGCAATTCAAGTTAGAAGTTCTGCAAAAAGAAGTTAAACGTCTAACCCAAGAACAAGCTCAAGCCTATCTCATTGAACTTATGCGTCAGAATATGGTCAAGGATAATTTACTCAAACATTGGATTAAAAATCCTTAATGGATCTTCCGAGATCAGGGGAATAAGGTGTTGATTTGTGATAGATGGGGCGCTCTTGAAGAGCGCCCCTACATTTGAAAAAAATTAATTCACATTCGCCTCACGACCGTAAGCTTGCCAAGCCAAGTCTACCAAACCATTAACAATGGCAACCGAGACAACAGCGCTTCCTTTGCGGCCATCAATGCGAATATGAGGTACCATCGAATCATGTAGACGAGACTTTGCCACATCAGCCCCCACAAACCCAGAAGGCGTTGCAATCACTAAAGCGGGTTTAATTTCTTCAGCTTCAATTAAATCAACCAAAGCCGAAAGAGCAGTCTGTTCTTGACCCACGACAAAAATAGCTTCAGGATACCGTCGAGCTAAAGTTTGAATTCCCCAAGCCGTGCGGGTTTTTTCCCTCTGGGGTCGAGTTACCGCTTCCATCGAACAGTAGACGGGATTAGCAAAAGTAGCGAGAATCTGGGGACTAATTCCCACCTGCACCATCGGTACATCGACTACAATTGTTGTTCGGGCGGCTAAAGCAGCAGCGCCCGCTTGTAAAGCTTGATCAGAAAAGCGAACGAGGTACTTGTACTCGAAATCAGCAGTCGCGTAAATCACCCGACGGACAATTTCGTACTCGGCTGGGGAAAAAACATGATCGCCAATTTCGTGATCAATAATCCCTAAACTTTGGGCATCGGTAATGTGCCATTCCATCGTGATTTTTTGTTGTTATCGGTCTGTGAATCTGTGCAGCACCACCGAACCCAAAAATCTGAGCCAGGTTGTTTCTGTTTACAGGAGTTTAGGATGGGAATTCAGGTGGCACAGTATCATTATATTAGACAAGTTGATCCGGCAAAATGGAGAGTCGATAACTTTCCAGGCTTTAATTTAGCTTCTGCGGCGAGAAGCCACACATCTGAAAACGAACTGTCAGTGTCAGATGAATCGCCGACAAGATCTCTAATTTCTCGGCAATTCCGTTATAATCAAGTACATTCGCTCTAAGTTGCTCAATGAGAAACGTAGCAAAAGTCAGATTATACCCAACGGATGACCAGAAACAAGCCCTTGCAAAAGCGTTTGGCTCTGTACGCTGGGTATGGAATTACTGTCTAGAGCTAAACAACCAAGCCTACAAAGAAACAGGCAAGGGTATCTCAGGAATGCAGC
>NZ_JAYGHR010000099.1:0-43887 GCF_034932365.1 Limnoraphis robusta BA-68 BA1
AGCCGTTTGAGTCAGGCGATCGCTATGTTTTTCTAAGATTTTAGGTGTTCTGAAGAAAAAAGGGGTGAAACTGCTTCCAATTTTAGCTCCTCGCGATCGCAAAATTTTAGAATGAAACAGCCCTGCCCTTTTTAAGGGGGGATCAAGGGGGGATTGGAGAGGGGTTGGGGGAGAGGTCAAACCTAATCTCAAAAAAATATCAAAATGGAAGCAAAAAACATTGTTATCGGACAAAAAATAACCCCTGAAAAATATCAACGTTCAAAACAGCTACGCAAAGAAATGACACCAGAAGAAAAAATACTCTGGGAACAGTTAAGAAGGAATAACATCAAAGGATTACACTTTCGCCGTCAGCAAATTATTGACGGTTTTATTGTAGATTTTTACTGTCATAAAGCAAAATTAGTTATAGAAGTTGATGGCGAAATTCATAACCAACAGCTTGAATCTGATCAAGAAAGAGATCAAATTTTATCAGCTAGAGGGTTAAAGATATTGCGAGTTACAAATCAAGATGTTAGAGAGAATTTGCAGGAAGTTTTACAAAAAATTATGGAGAGTTTGTAGTAGAGTACGAGTAAATGCTAAACCTGACTTTTTGATTAAGTCACAGCGTTAGGTTTCATTGCGTTCAATACAGCCTACAGGTTAAGAGGCGATGACCCTATCGAAGCTAAATGTCATTCTCTTGTCTAATAGAAAAAAAATGTTGGGTTTCACTGCGTTCAACCCAACCTACAGGTTAAAAGGCGATCGCACTGAAGATTGTTAGAATATAATGATAATAATTGTGCAGAATCAAGATTATGTTACCACAACCTCTATCCAATCTCAGCATTGAACAATTAAAAGGCCTAGTTATTTCTATTGTTGATGAAAGACTGAGCCAACATCAAGTTATACAAAAAACTCCCAATCAACAGCAATTGCAAGAACTCTTTAACTCGATTGACTCTCATATTTGGAATCCCCCTTCCTCTGCACCTTCTACCTTAAAACTCTTGCAGGAGGAGCGTCATCAATAATGAATCATTATATTATTGATGCGAGTATTGTAATTCAGCGATTTATTCAGCAAGAATATACTCCACAAGTCAGAATGCTTTTTAATCGTCTCTTGAAAGGAGATCGGTTTTACATTCCTGAATTTTGCTTACTAGAATGTACAAATGTCATCTGGAAACAAGTCAGATTTTATGGACTTCCAGAAGAACAAGCACAATTACTGATTCTGGATTTACAATCTATCCCTTTTAATATAGCTTCTGTTAATTACTTACTCTCTTCTGCATTAGATATTGGGTTAACTCATCAATTGGCTATTTATGATTCTCTATATATTGCTTTGGCATTGCAGTTAGATTATCCTTTAATTACGGTTGATGATCGCCAACTTAATGCTGCGATTAATTGCGGTGTTACACTGATTCCGATTACAGATTTTACTGAATAGAATAACTGCTAATTTTTGTTTGTTAGTTTTGAGACTGTTGTTCACTGGCTACTTCTAACCACGCTTCGATCGCCTCTTTAACCATTTCCATTAAATTTTCGTAACTCTCACCCCAAGTATGACAACCCGGTAACGCAGGAACACTCGCACACCAAACGTTATCTTCTTGCCAAACAATCACTTTAATTTTCATATCATTATTTTTTTGGGTTAATTTTAATTGATTTTATCACAATTAATCTGAATTGGCTTATCGTTTAAAACTGTTGGGTTGAACGCAGTGAAACCCAAGCTACAGGTTAATGAATGCGATCGCGCTGAACATTGTTAGACTATAATGATAATAACCGTGCTGAATAAAGATCATGTTACCACAACCTCTATCCAATCTCAGCATTGAACAATTAAAAACTCTAGTTATTTCCATGTTTACAACCATTTGATGAATTAATATACAGTATTTATATTGATCGTTTTTGGTAAAAACTTATGAAAATACACAATAATCTCTATGAACAAGACTTTTACCTGTGGACACAAAAAACGGCTCAACAGTTGAAGGAAAATCAATTCAATGAGGTAGATATTCCGAATTTAATTGAAGAAGTTGAAAGTATGGGGAGAAGTGAGAAACGAGAATTAAAAAGTCGTTTGATTATACTGTTAATGCACCTGCTAAAATGGCATTATCAGCCTGAAAAACGTAATGAAAGTTGGCGCAGTACCATCACCGAACAACGGATTTGTATTGAAGAATTACTAGAAGATAGTCCTAGTTTGAAACCTCTGCTTTCAGAAGTATTTGAGGACTGTTATCAAAAAGCACGTTTCAAAGCATCGGATGAAACCAAAATTAAATTAATTTTTTTTCCAAAAGAATCACCTTTCACTCTTGAGGAAACCTTAGAATCTAATATTATTAACGAATAAAACCAATTGTCATTGAAATTCTAAGTTTTTTAGGCTGTTCTTCCATGCAATCAGAAGATATTATCTTAGCGTTTTTCCATCGGAAGAACGGAAATTTACCGAGTTTACAACGGTTTAATAGGTAGACTGTTAACTCAAATAGGTGCGATCGCACTTCTAAACCTCAGAAACGCGATCGCAGATTGCTAAATTTATTTGCTATAACTAAATCTAATCTTGTATTTCTTCTGATTGAGAATCAAAAGCGAGGGTAAAGGAAGCTTTCGGGAGAACCTGTTTCAAATGTTGTAAGTGACCCTCGGCATTAGACCGACTGCGGAATCGACCTATGACTGTACGTTCTAAGTTGGGAAGTAAACGAGTGATTGTCCAGGGATTCAGACGATCTCGATAGGAGACTGCTGAAGACTTTGAGGTAGAATTGTTCTCTGGCATGATCAAATTATCCCTACAATTTTTAAACTTGGACATTTATGACATCCGGAGATGAAAATCGTTTCTGCCCTTCTTATAGCATTAAATACTGATAAATATAAAATGTCAAGGGTTAAGAATTAATAGTCAAAATTAAAATAACATTTTATGCCGTTTGAATGATATAATTGATCAGGTGACTTTTTCAAAAATCATATAATATCCTTAAATATTTGCTATAACTGCTTTACCGATTAACTAAATCAAGAATCGCTGTAATTAAACGATCCGGTTCAACAGGCTTACAAATATGTTGGTTAAACCCGGCAGCAATGGCTTTATGAAAATCACTTTCTCCCGCATAAGCCGTTAATGCGATCGCAGGCATTTGTTGGTCTGATCTATTCTTATACAAAGATCGAACTTGCTTCATTAACTGATAACCATCCATTGCAGGCATCCCAATATCACTGACTAAAATATCGGGAGTCGAACGCATAAACGCTTTCAGGGCTTCTATTGCAGAATCAACAGCAATCACCGTTGCACCCGCTTGTTTTAACATTAAAGTGAGAAAATCTCGGGTATCCGCTTCATCCTCAGCAATTAAAATCCGAATTCCCTGCAAGCACTTAGGGTTGAAAGACTCAGCATCTAGAGTTTGGTCATTTTTGGCAGATTCGCCGTTTTGAGGAATCAGGGGAAACTTGACAATAAAAGTAGCTCCCTGTCCTTCACCGGGACTATCCGCTTGCACTGTTCCGCCGTGCATTTCGGTAATATAACGAACTATAGCCAATCCTAAGCCCAGTCCGCCAAACTTGCGCGTCGTCGTTCCATCTTCCTGACGGAAATATTCAAAGACATGAGGTAAAAATTCAGGACTAATTCCCTTACCTGCATCTTTGACGCGAATTTGAGCCTCAGTCCCGACTTGTTCTAACCAGATATCTACTTTGGCGCCAATCGAACTAAATTTAACGCTATTGGAGAGCAAATTCCAGACAATTTGTTGTAAACGCCCCGCATCACCGAGAACTTGTCCGACTTGAGGATAGAGGTGAGTTTTAATCTCAATGGACTTCGCTTCGGCAGCCAGACGAACAGTTTCCACAGCCGAGATGATCACAATTCTCAGATCAACCGATGAGCGATTTAAGTTCAGCTTACCGCGTAGAATCCGAGAAACATCTAACAAATCATCAATCAACTGCACTTGTAGCTTGACATTGCGCTCAATCGTTGTCAACGCTTGATGGAGGATTTTGTCATCCACCTTTTGACGCTGAAGCAAATTCGCCCAACCCAGAATCGGATTTAACGGCGATCGCAATTCGTGAGACAAAACCGCCAAAAATTCATCTTTGATGCGGTTAGCGGCCTCTGCTTCTTCTCTAGCGGCGCGTTCACGGGCGAGAAGTTGGTCTCGTTCGGCTTCGGCTCGTTTGCGATCGCTAATATCAGCCGTCGAACCAACAACCCGAACTAACTCACCTTTGCGATCGCGAAGAATATACCCTCGATCCCAAACATCAACCCAATGTCCATCCTCATGGCGAACTCGATATTCAAAACTATAGCGATCAAAGCCATTGTCTATATTTGACAACATCTGAGGTTGAATCACTAAACGATCCTCGGGGTGCATCCGTTCACTCCACCAATCTCGATCTTGAGGAACCTCTTCCGGGCCTAGACCAATCAGTTGACGCAAACCTTCCGATCGATAGACGTGGTTGGTTTGCAGATCCCAGTCATAGACAATCCCTGTTACCGCCCGAGTCGCTAACCGGAACCGTTCTTCACTGGCTTGTAGGGCTTCTTCAGCGCGTTTGCGTTCCGTCATATCCAAAAACGCTCCAATCACTCCCCGCACTTGTCCATTGTCATCTCGCAACGGCACCGCTTTACCGTAGATATAACGAACCTCCCCAGAATCAAAAATAAATTCTAATTCCCCTTCGACTTCCTCACCTGTTCGTCCGGCTTTCTGCATGGGTAACTCCTGGGGGGGAATATTTTTGCCATTAATTTGTTGCTTGAAAGGTAGAGGGTTTTTTCCATCAGCCGGAGTCGCCGTTGGCACTGAACCGGGAAACATCCGCATCAGTTCATAAGCCGTTAAGTTGGCGCTCATCTGATGACAGTGGCGATCATGGGCTATCCAAATAGCCGCCGGAACCGCTTCCATCAAGGCTTCGAGTTCTTCTGCTCTAGCTCGGGCGTTGGCTTCACTTAAACGTAACGCCACTTCTGCTTGTTTGCGATCGCTAATATTGCTAAAGGAAACTGCTACCCCATCTTCTAATTTAACCGCCATATTGTGAAACCAACCTCTAATCCCGTCAGCATCGTAGAAAAGCTCAATATCGTCAGGTTCACCTGTTTCAACAACTTCAACATAACGTTTAAACAAATTAAAGTGGAACTGGTTTCCGGGTAAAACCTCTAAAAGTCGTTGACCGAGGAGATCTTCTGCGGGACGTTTGAGGGCTTCTGCGGCTTTGGGATTAACGTAAATCCATTCAAAGTCAATGATCTCTCCGGTTTTATCCCGTATACTTTTGAGGATGGTAAACGCATACAGTGATAACTCTTGAGCGACGCGAAATTGTTGTTCACTGCGTCGCAGAGCCGCTTCAACTTGTTTGGCTGGGGTAATATCTTCAGCAATCCTAGCAACCCGACGAATTACACCCTGTTCATTGTAAATGGGAAACGAGCGATCGCGAATCCAACGAACGGAACCATCGGAACGAACAATGCGATATTCTTGACTAAATTGACCTTCAACAGCCTGTTCAAAAAAGGCTCGTCTAACGCGCTCTTGATCTTCAGGATGAATCGTCTCTAACCAGTCATAGGGATTATTGCAAAGGCTTTGCAGGGAATTTCCCCAGATGCGTTCATAGGCAGGACTGACATAAAGAATTTTAATCTCCTGCATATCCATGATCCAGAAAACATCCTCGATATTTTCCGCCAATTGCCGAAATCGTTCTTCACTCTGACGCAGTGCCACTTCTGATCGCTTGCGATGGTCTACATCGGTGATCGTCCCGACCCATTCTCGGAGCGAACCATCCGAGTTAAACAATGGGATTCCCTTGGCTTCAAAGTAGCGATATTTCTGGGTTGCAGTATTCCAGATCCGTCCTTCAGACTGATACAGGGTTTTGCTATCTCGTGCTTGTATCCACAGGGATTTGACTCGCTCTTGGTCATCCGAATGAATCGCTTGTAACCAGCCCCAGTTTTGATGTTCACTCCAGCTTTGTCCGGTGTAGGTTTCCCAGGCGGGCTGAGGCTGAATAAATTGACCTTCGGGGTCAGCGATCCAAACTATCGAACTGAGAATGGAGACAAGAGATCGATAGCGTTGTTCACTCTGGCGAAGGGCTTCTTCGGTTTGCTTTAAGGTGGTAATGTCAGTAATCAGTGCATAAAATCCTGTTACCGTAGCATCACTGGCAATATTGGGAATATATTGACGACGAACATAGCGGGGGCCGCCATATTTAAAGGGCATCAAGAGTTCAGCCGTTACGGGTTCTCCAGCGAGTGCGGACTCGACATCAGGACGCATGAACTGATAGGCGGTTTCCCCAAGAAATTCAGCAAGATGCTGACCGATAATGTTTTCCGGGAGATGCCCAAACCAATCAGAATAAGCCCGATTAACAAAGCGATACCGTTGATCGCGATCAACGTAGGCGATTAAAGCCGGAACTGCATCGGTAATTAAGCGCAGTTCTTCTTCTCGTTGTTTTAAGGCGGCTTCGGCTTGTTTTCGTTCGGTAATATCTTCTGCAATTCCGGCGACTCGGCGAATTTGACCGTCTTCTTCGGGAATGGGAAAACCGCGATCGCGTATCCACCGAATAGAACCATCGGGACGAATCACCCGAAATTCAACCGCACATCGACCGGTTTTAACCTGTTCGGTAAAGGCGACTTCAGCTTTTGAACGATCTTCGGGATGGATCATTTCCATCCATTTATAGGGATTTGCATAAAGACTTTCACAGGAATATCCCCAGAGTGTTTCATAGGCGGGACTAACGTAGAGAACTTTGTAGTCTTGCATTTGGGCGATCCAGAAGACATCTTCAACATTTTCTGCCATTTGTCGAAATCGTTCTTCGCTGGTTTGTAGGGCTTCTTGGGTCTGTTGGCGTTCGCTAATATCTCGAACAAAGGCTTGCCAGCGGCCATCGGGTAATATTTTGGTACTGATTTCAACGGGAACGATAGTGCCATCTTTTCTAATCAGCGTCCATTCTTCGACGTGGGTATTCCCCAGCAGTAAGGATTGTTTGACGGCTTCGAGTCGAGGTTGATCTTTGGGGGGAATAATCTCTAGGATTTGCTTACCAATCAGTTCTTCTCGTGAATAACCGAGTAAGTTACAGGCGTTGTTATTCACATCGATATAGGTGCCTTGGAGATCGGCGATTAATACAGCATCGGGTGCCTGTTCGATCAGGGCGCGAAATCGTTCTTCACCCCGTCTCAGCGCCAGTTCTGCTTGCCGTTGATAGGTAATATCTCGAAACACAACAACGGCTGCTAAAATCTCTCCTTGTTGATCTCGAATCGGGCTAGAATTCACATCAATAATGATGCGCTGACCATCTGCTCGGTGAATTTCGATTTCTTCGCCTAAAACCACTTCGCCTGTCCGTAGCGATCGCATGAGGGGATATTCATCGGGACGATAAGGCTGTCCATTGGGATGAAAACCCTCAAAGGTGACGTCTTGATCGTAGGCTTCTAACTGCCATTCTAGGGCGTAGGAGTAGCCCAGTATCTCTTCTACTTGTTGGTTCGCCAGGACTAATTCTTCGGTTTCAGCATCCGCGATTAGGACTCCGGCTGGCATTTGCTGTAAGATGGCTCTCATCCGGGAGCGTTCGGTTTCAAGCTGTTGGAGAAGTTGCTCTCGTTCGGCTTCGGCTTGTTTGCGTTCGTGGATGTCTGTGGTGATGCCTATCCATTTTATGATGTTTCCGCTTTCGTCTTTGAGGGGAACCGCACGACCCATAAACCAACGATAAACCCCGTCATGGCGGCGATAACGAAATTCCGCTTCAAAAGCTGTTCCTTGTTGTTTGGCTTGATCCCAGGCTTCTTGTAAGTAGGGATAGTCATCGGGATGGTTAATCTGTTGTAAGCCTTTTTTATTCAGTTCTTCTAGGGTTAAACCCGTGTATTCTATCCAGCGTGAGTTAACAAAATCAGTTTGTCCTTTACTATCACAAGACCAGATAAAGTCGGGGACTGCATCACTGAGAGTTCGATAGAGGCTTTCGCTGGTTCGCAGCAAATCTTCTGCTTGTTTTAAGTTAGTAATCTCTCGGGATAACGCCAGAATTTGTTCGACTTTTCCTTGACTTCCAAAGATGGGAGTGAGCAACACATCCCACCATTTTGGTTTACCTGTTTGACTCGGACAATAGCCTTGAAAGCGACTGGTTTTTCCTATTCGTGCTTGAGTTAGGGCTATTTCTGCTTTTTCGCGATCGCCATCTTGCCAAAATTCCACCCAAGGTTGATGCAAATAGGGCTGAATATTATTGATTTCTAACAGGTATTGTCCGCCGGAGTTTATCAACAGCAGTCGCCCTTCTAAGTCTAACACTTTGATACAGTCCATGCTGCTTTCGATAATCCGACGGTTAAATTCTTCACTCGAACGCAGTTGGGATTCGATTTGTTTGCGTTTGCTAATATCTCGAAAATAAACAGAAATTCCTTCTTCTGATGGACAGGCGTTGATTTCTAAATAGCGATTAAGCACCGACGAAAACGTTTCTAATTGTAGGGGGATTTGTTCTCTCATGGCTAGACGCAATTGTTGCGTTGCCGGATGTTCTGCCTCCTCAGAAAATACATCTTTCCAGAGTTCTTTACCCAGCAATTCTTCCCGAGTATATCCCAACAAACGAGCGGCTTCTTGATTAATGTAGGTATAACGCCAATTTCGATCTAAGGCAACAAAAGCATCAGTAATTCGTTCTAATATCTTGTAACTTTGATTGAACTGAGGTTGGCTAAGGGTTTGAGAGGTGGTTTCGATCAGCGTTCCCAATACTCCGGCGACTTCACCCGTTTGACCCAAAATCGGACTATAAGAGATGTTAAAATAACGCTGTTTTTTGGAACTGAATAATTGTGAATTAAATTGTTTATTTTCCCGCAAAATTGCTTGTCTAGTTTCTAAAATCTCTTGTAGATCTGAAGCGATTTCCTGGCTCATTTCCGACCAACAAGAATTCAACGGTTGACCCAAGGTAGAGAGAGGCTGAATTTTACCCCAAATTGAATAATAGGCATCATTGTAGAGTAAAATCTGTTCATTTCCCCAGAGGATAAACTGAGGATGACAGGTATTTAAAACAAGATTTAAAATCGTTTTGAGCTGTACAGACCATTGTTCAACGGCACCCAGGGGAGTTGGCGACCAATTCTGCGATCGGATTATTTTCCCCATTTCACCTCCAGCTTGAAATGGATCGGGTGATGTTGCTTTCACGGTCTTTTTTCCTCCACTGATGAAGCAGAACCCATAGATTTTTTTGTGTTTCTAGGCTAAGTTTTGAGTCAAAAAACAGGTGGTCAGTGAGTCCAGATTAAACTGATATTTTAGCTTGACGGTATCCTGCTATCGCTCTATTTTAACAATAAATATAACGCGAATTCCAAGGGTTGACTAGATCTATTTTTTCCGATATTAACTCTTTCAGGCAAGATCGGCAGATCCGAGGCAAATGTTTTCGGCTGGAGATGGAGTTGGTGTCTTCTGTTAATTGGTGTAACGAGGGATATCTAATCGGTGACAGGGGTACTGAAATTTGGGTAGATTGTCTATTCTAGCTTAAGATGAGCCAGGGGTTAGATATCTCTATCTTGAGATAGATTCAGGCAATTGGATTTTTCAGTAAAAAAGGTGCGCTCACGTTTTAAAATGAAATGGAGCTGATGCTGTGTAGAGTGCTAGATTAAATGATGTCTCAACCCAATGAAAATCAGGATGACGTTTTCTCTAAACCTGTTAAGAAATATTCTCAATTTGAAATTGATGAGTTTTTCTCGGAAATTGCAGCGACACCTCCTGAATATCGGCCACATCTATTAAAGATGATTCGCCTATTTCGTGAAAGTGTGACGCTGAATTTACAGGTTTCCCAACGGCATGAACCCGACACCAAGACTACAGCTATTTTAACAGAAAATTTCGCTCCGGCTCCACCTGTTAAAAAAACGCAAGAAACTCGAAAAGATTCATCACAAATGGAGGAAGTCACCCTTTATACGGATGGGGCTTGTTTGGGAAATCCGGGGCCGGGTGGTTATGGTATTGTATTAATTCAGGGAGATGATCGACAGGAATTATCGGGGGGTTTTCAGTTAACAACCAATAACCGGATGGAAATGATGGCGGCTATTGTTGGACTCCAAGCTTTAGAGACAAAAAGTAGAGTCACGCTGTATAGTGATTCAAAATATGTGATTGATGCGATCGAAAAAGGTTGGGCTAAACGCTGGAAAGCCAATGGCTGGAAACGCAATAGCAAAGAATGGGCGATGAATCCTGATCTTTGGGAACAGTTATTAGAACTTTGTTCACAGCATGAGGTAAAATTGGTTTGGGTGAAAGGTCATGCGGGAAATCTAGAAAATGAATGCTGCGATCGCCTCGCAGTTCGAGCTTCTCAACAAAGAAATTTACCGCCCGATTTAGGCTATGAAAATCCTGCGATGCAGCAGCAAATCTCTTTGTTTTAAAGGTGTTAATTTGGCTTCAGACAATATTCCAGAAAGTTTTCAGGATATAAAGTCAGTTCACCGGATAAAAAGCCTGAGAGTGGAACCCAAAGTGCGATGTTTTCGCGTTTTCCTTCTTTAAAAGTGAGTTGTTCGATCTGATAAAATTTCGGATCGGCAAAGTCACATTTATAGAGTTGAATGATTTCATGTCCGGGTTTATCTTTGTAGACAAAGAGACTTTCTAAGCAGCCTAAATACTGAATATTGGTTAGGGCTGCTTGAATTTCTTCTAAAAATTCTCGTTGTAAAGCGTCTCGACTCTGTTCTCCAAAGTCTACACCGCCCCCTAAAGCCCGATAAAAGGTTTCTTGCTTGATAGGATCATAACCTTGGGATAAAAACAAGCGGTTTTTATCTTGAATTAATCCTAAAGCTAATACCCGAATTTTCTTCCCCATAATTCCCCCAATCCCTTGAATTATTTTGCAGTTAATGCTCGATTTAGACGGTTAGTTATAGTCTGCAAACGTTGAATTTTTGTAATCTTCATCAACAGGCCAATCTTCATTTTGTCCGCCAATAATTAATTCTTCAATGGTGACGTATTCTTTACTCAGTTGTTGGAAAGCATTAATCAAAATATCGAGGGAAAAAGAGTCAGTGGTTCCTAAGTCAAACCAACATCTCACCCAAAGTCCTTGATATTCTATTTCCCCCATATTGTGCATGAGTGCCATCATGCTACTCTCGCTGCTATCTGTATCATAGGTCATGTAGTTGAGATCGACTCCACACTCTTGAACTTGCAGATTTTCTGCATTAAATCCTCCCAATTTTCCTAAGAGAAACCAGGAATCAAAAACTTCTTCAATATATTGGCGTTCAGTCATGGAGGGAACGGTACTAAATCTCAGCCAAATCCACAAATCAAAGGGATTACATTCGCGAAATAGAATATCCATAGAATTGCTCGTTGATGGGGTTTACAAGGAGGGCATTTGCTCAGGAACAGGCCCCCACGGGCTATTTATTGATCTGATTGTATCTCGCATTGGATCACAAGCACGACTT
Source organism: Limnoraphis robusta BA-68 BA1 (assembly GCF_034932365.1). Lineage (NCBI taxonomy): Bacteria > Bacillati > Cyanobacteriota > Cyanophyceae > Oscillatoriales > Sirenicapillariaceae > Limnoraphis > Limnoraphis robusta. Next base: position 11,642 of record NZ_JAYGHR010000099.1, read on the forward strand.
TGATTATCAATGCGGTTGAGAGTCTTACATTGTTCGTAAAAGATTTGAGCAACAATGGTTTTCGGGAGTTGTTGGGGTTGGGCTAAAGCGGCTTGAAAGTTGTTTTTGGCTTCTGTTAAGGTTAAGGTATTATTGTTATTTCGTCGAGCAATAGAAGAGAGAAGTTGTGCTTTAATATAGAGAACTTCGGGATTATTCGGCACTTCTTCTATCGCTTTATTAATAAACTCTAAGGCTTTTTCATGTTGATCTAAATCCCGATAAGCTAAAGCCAGACCTCGATAGGCAAGATGACGGGGACTGCCATGTTGTTCGAGTTTTTGGATAGCGGATTGAGGATCAGAAAACGGCAGATTGAGAGCTAAAAATATATCCATATAGCCGCGAATTAAATTCAGTTCTGGGTCAGTTGAATCGACTTGAGCTGCGGCATCCATATGTTTGAAAACATCCTGAAGCAGATTTAGGGCAACGGGCGCACCTTTGAACGTGCCTTCTGTGGATAAAATATAAGCCCCGTCTAGAAAGTAAGCGATCGCAATATAAAGATTACTTCGCACTAAATCGCGACTTTGTAAGGCTTTTGCGGCGGTCATGGTTTGGCTCGAATAGGTTTTTAAACCCTGCCAATCTTGCTGTTGATAAGCTAAAGAAGCCAGCAAGGCATAAATCATCGGTTCGTCTGATTCTTCCGACTTTGCTTGTTCGAGATACCATTGGGCATCTTGATAGTTTCCCCGTTCAAACATTGCCTTAAAAGCGGCTTCTGTATTCTCTCCAATTTGTCGGGCTTTATCTCCCTCACGAAAGGGATCGGCTGCTAAAACTGGACTATTCCAAAAACTGAGGGCGATGAGTGTCGCTGTAGCAGTGATAGCACTGATGCTTTGCCAAGTTGTTGTTAAGGATTTTCGGAAAGATTTTGAAGACATGAGCATCTATTTTTGAGCGATTACAAGAGTTTAAGAATAGATTGTTGACGTTAGGAGAAAAGGACAGGTTCCACAAAACGGGCGAGCAGATGTTATGATTTTGAGTAGCTGTGTATAACGGTTTACGAACTTTGAAAGTTTAGCTTTTTTCCCTGATGCTTTATCTCAAAAATATACTTTATCATCCTCCTGCTAGTTCGGTGCCGATTCTCAAAGATGTATGTTTGGAACTTGCGCCCCAACAAATGGGGTTAATTGTCGGTCGTAGTGGTTCCGGTAAAAGTACACTTCTTGAAATTTTAGCGGGTTTAGCTGAAAAAACAAGGGGAGAAATTTGCTGGCGAGATCAGGAGTTAACTGCTGAACACTTACAACAGTTAGCAGGTTTGGTGTTTCAGTTTCCGGAAAGACATTTTTGCGGGGGAACCGTTTTGGAGGAGTTGCGCCTGGGACACCCCGAGTTAGGATTAGAACAGGTTAATAATGCTTTGAACGAGGTGGGTTTGGGTCATTTGTCTCTACAAAATCCGCCCCATTCGTTGAGTGGAGGACAGCAACGACGCTTGGCTTTGGCGGTACAATTGATTCGTCAACCGCATTTGTTGATGTTGGATGAACCGACAGCCGGATTAGATTGGTCAATGCGCCAACAGTTGGTGAGTTTGTTAGGGAAGTTAAAAAACCATTGGACGTTGTTGGTTGTTACGCACGATGCGGCGGATTTAATGGGAGTGGCGGATCGCTGTTGGACGTTGAATCATGGAGATTTACAAGTGATTGATCCGGCTACTTGTTGAATGAATTTAGGCGAATGTTTGTTGAGAGAATTTTTGTAGTTGAAAGGACGATGAACGAGACTGAAAGGCCGATGATTTTAGAGATGACATCCGTTTGGCAAGAAACGTTAAATTGGCAACCGACGGCAGTCCAGCAACAGCTATTTCAACGTCTTTATGAGGGAATATTGGCGGGAAATCAATCTTTGAATTTAACTCGGATTACTGAATCTGATGCTTTTTGGGAAAAACACTTATGGGATTCTCTAGCGGGAATTGCACCGTTTTTTAGGGGAGAATGGGATTTTTCAGCCTCGACTGTTGAGGTTATTGATATTGGAACAGGTGCAGGTTTTCCGGGTTTACCTGTGGCGATTGCGGTTGCCGAAAGTTCGGTCATGTTGTTAGATAGTACCCGCAAAAAAATTACGTTTTTAGAATCATTAATTGAGACTTTAGAGATCAAAAATGCCAGAGGATTCGTCGGTCGTGCTGAACAGGTTAATCAACAATTAAAGTTCAAAAGAAAGTATCATTTAGCTTTAGTTCGTGCAGTAGCAACGGCTTCAGTTTGTGCAGAATATGCTTTACCTTTTTGTACTCAAGGCGGTCGAGTTGTTTTGTACCGAGGACATTGGACGGTTGAAGAAGAAAAAGCGTTACAATTGGTGGTCAAGAATTTAGGCGGTGAAATCGAATCAATTCGCCAGTTTACAACACCCTTAACTGAGAGTATTAGACATTGTATTGATTTGAAGAAGTTGTCAGAATGAAGCTTGAACCCACACCGAAACTGAACCGCCATTACAGCGAAATTCTCCCCAACCGTATTCATTTGTATAAACGGGTTCTTTGATGTGTTCCGTTACATCATAAAATTGAGTATTGGGTTTACCGACTTTCATCCATTGTTGACCCTGAGAAGCGTTACTGAGAATGACAGCCATCGCTTGTGGATGAGTTTGATCACCGAGTCTTGTCCAACCAATGAAATCGGGATGATTAAAATAATCTTCTTGCTCTCCATAGGCAAAATGTTGACGAGCGTATAACAATTTATCAATAATCCAACGGTGAGTATTCATCCAAATTTCATAGCCCTTATCGAAATAATGAGCGCCATAATAATCCGCATAAAAAATACAAGGACAACCTTCTTGTCGCAGTAGAATAATGGCATAAGCTAAGGGTTTAAACCAGGGTTCGACAACAGATTGTAATGCTTGTAAAGGTTGAGAAGCATGATTTTCTACAAATGTAACGGCTAGAGCGGGTTGTTGTTGCATCAGTGTTCCATTTAAAATGGTTCGCATATCATAGTAACCTCCGCTTTGGCTAGCCCGATGAAAATTGTAGTGTAAAGGAACATCAAATAATGACATTTTTCCCTGGGTTTTACTAATATATTCATGTAGGGCTTCTACATTGTTTTCCCAGTATTCCCCGACTGTAAATAATTCTCGACCTGTGTATTGACGTAGAAAATTTAACCAATCTACAAAAAAGCTAGAACTAATGTGTTTAATCGCATCTAACCGAAAGCCATCAACGCCAGTTGTTTCTAATATCCATTTTCCCCAATGGTACAGTTCTTGACGCACTTCTTCGTTGGAGGTATCGAGATCACAAGCCATCAAAAAATCATAATTTCCATGACGTGGATCAACCTGGGTTTCAAAGGTTTTATCTTTAAGGCGATAAATCGTTTGATCATTCCAGTTAGACGCATTATGATTAACCGCATCAAAATGCCACCAGCGCCATTTTAAGCTAGAATATTTGTCTTGGCGACCGGGAAATTTAAAATGGCTGTAAATTTGAATGGTTCGGGTGTGACCCATATCAACATTTCGGTTATTCCAAGCCACAGGAATAGCTTCGACAAATTCGGGATCATCGGCTGCATTTTTATGCTTAAAAACCACATCAGCGTAAATTTGAATTCCCGCATGATGAGCGGCTTGAATCGCGGCTAGATATTGTTCACGAGTACCATATCGGGTGCGAATGGCTCCTTTTTGATCAAATTCACCCAAATCAAATAAATCGTATGTACTATAACCGACGTCATTCCAAGCCCGTTCGGGTTCAGTCAGGTTACAACCTTTGTAGGCGGGAGGTAGCCAAAGAGCCGTAATTCCAGCATCGGCGAGTTCTTTTGCTCGGTTTTTGATTTCATTCCACAGGCTTAAACTCGGATCGATATACCAGTGGAAATACTGCATGATGGTACCGTTAATTTTACTCATTTTGATGAGATCCTGGCAGAATGTATGAATGCGAGTCTGTTGATGATACCATTAGAAAGTTGGAAGTGAGTTGTCTGGATTTTTTGAGTGAGAAAGGAAAAATTGACCGTTAGTGCGGTATGATTATAATAGCAACAATATTCTGAAGCCCAAAAAGAAAGTGATATCTTAGGTACAATTTCTACTCAAAACGGATCGAGTTTTTGATGGAATACCCGATCCGCACGTTGCGGTTATAGAGAGTGAAAGACTCTGAAAAAGGGATTATTTTTGAGGGGGTACAACGCAGGTTTCTTGACAATCTTCTAAAGTAATAAAGTTATTTTCGTTCCCTTCACAACCGCCAAAGGAAAAGGTGACACACTCGCTACCGTTAAAAGCGTATCGGTTGAAATCTGCTTGGCAGGAGCCACTCTCTATCCGTTGAGCGCAAATTTCTTCGGCTGTACTCACTTCCGGCTTGACGGCTGATGCTTCACCCAAACAGGTTTGTTGACAGTCACCGAGGGTAATAAAGTTATTTTCGTTTCCTTCACAACCGCCAAAGCTAAACTGAACGCATTCGCTCCCATTAAACGCATAGCGGTTAAAACTGGCTCGACAACTCCCGGTTTCAATGGGTTGATTACAAATGGTTTTTTCTTGAGCAAAAACAGTTTGAGGGAATAGCGCCACATTAAAAATGACGATAGCGATCGCTATAAAAATTTTGGTGATCAGCCAGATCGTTTGTTTTTTCATTATGGATTTTCAAGCAAGGTTCAGCTCAAACATTAGCAGAGAGAGGCTACAGGTTGAAGGATTTTGAGATTTATTTCCTATTGACTTCTGGGATTTTGCAAATTTTGTGAATCGAGAGCAGGATTGCTTTGAGAGGGAAAAAAAGTAGAGAGGAAAAAGCAAATCCTCTCTGTTCTATCTAAGATGTTGCACCAATCACCCAAATCCCTATCGCACGGGAGGCGATATCATATCCTGAAGCGGTCGAGTTATCCAATTGAAAGCCACCCTCACTTGATGATCGAGTGTGGGAAAACGATAAAGATAAATCAAACGACGAGCCAAATGTGCCATTTGCCCTTCTAACTTAATCCCCAAACCTGTGAGGGTGGCGTCATCGGTTCCCAAAGTCATCATTTCGCCCAAACCCTGATAGCGGAAGGGTAATAAAGGCCGTCCGGTCATAGAGGCCCAAATATTCCAGGCGGCATAATCGGCTTGTTGAAAGGCGGCTTGAGCGGTGGAAGGAACCTGCTGACCGTCAACATCCTTACAATCAGCCAAATCCCCCAAGGCAAAAATCTCAGAATGGTCAACAGCCTGTAATGTCGTTGTCGTCATCACCTGACCTCGTTGATTGTGTTTTAACGGTAGAGACTGCACAATCGGCGAAATTCTCGTTCCGACTGTCCACAACACTAGGTCAACGGGAATTGGATCAACCTGTTGTCGATACTCCAAAGCCATCGTCGAGGCTTCAATCGATTGAACCGTTGTTTCCAAATCAACCCAAACTCCGCGTTGTTGGAGGGCGCGTTGGGCGGCTTCGCGGTTAAAATTGGGAGAACTCCGCAAAATCCTATCATCTCGTTCAATCAATCGTAGGCGTCCCCGTTCTTGGAGTCGGTCAGCCAGCTTACAAGCCAACTCCACGCCACTGTAACCCCCGCCAACAATGGCGATACGAATTTTGTCTTGATCAGAGGCTTCTAGAAGCCGCAGCCGTTCCTCGAGGCGATAGGCGTCTTCAATGCTTCGGAAGGGAATGGCATATTCCGCAGCGCCCGGTACAATATCGAGGGGTGTTTCACCTCCCATCGCCAAAACTAAATAATCAAAAGTCAGAGCCTCACCTTCAGAAAGCTGAACTTCCTTGGCTTCAATGTCGATAGCGGTGACAACTTGCTGACAGAAGCGTATATTTGTATTTTGCAACAGTTGTTCAAAGGGAGGAGCGATTTCCCAGGTTTGCAGTTCTCCGGTTAAAAGTTCGTACAAAAACGGCGAAAATAAAAAGCGATCGCGGCTGTCAACGAGTGTGATTTCCGGTTGTTCGGACTTCCGCCAGGGTAACTCATTTAAGCGTAGAGCGGTATAGAGTCCACCAAAGCCTCCACCCAAAATACAAATGCGGGTCGGTTGTTCAGTCATAATTTGTGGATGAGGAACGGATAAGCAATTGAGCAGTTTCTCTCACTAGGATAACAAGGTAACTGGGAGTTTTCTGCCTGTCGTTAGGAGTTAAGTGTACGGTTCATGGCGGAGTAAGTCAGTAGAGTGATGCAAGATAGATAGAGAGAAGGTCTTAGCTGTGAACAATTAATCTATGCCGGAAGATAAGTTATTTGGACGTTTACATTACAGTAAATTACTGCTGTTAGAGTTGCAAAGGCGACTGCAAGCATTGGGTCTTGATCCGGGGCCTGTTAATGGTCGATGGAATCCTGAAACAGAAGCGGCTTTAGAAGAAGCACAACGGGCTTATGGAGTACATGGAGGTAAAGCCCAAGCTGCTTATTTTGTTGTCATTCCGGGTGCGTCAGAAGAGTTACCTAGAATTGCTGAACAAGTGGTTTTATTGGGGGTACCTGAAACGGGTGTTTATCAACGCTATAGTGCAAGTGATCCGAAAGTTGCGGTCGGGCCTTTTTCTAATCCTGATATTGCCAAGCGCTGGCAACATTATTTACGTGACTTTGGCTTAGGTCAGGCTAGAATTTACTATGGTTGTTAAGTTCTTGTGAGGGGTTTAAAGTATTTTTATTTTCACCAAATTTTCCTCTTTTACGGGGATGATTGTTCTGTTATTTTTCTAGAGATTAGAGTGAAGAACTGATTTTTTACAAAATTTTTACAATGGAATCTCTAAACAAAAAATATACTCGGCTAGGTAATAAACAACAATTATCTCGACTGAATCGCTGGCTAGCTAGATTGTTACGAGATGTTTTTGAAATTTTGATTATTCTGGCTGCTGTCATTTTGGTCATTCTTTCTATTTTATATCTGGAGAATACACTAGAACAGCAAAAAACCTGGGGGAAATTTTTTATTCAATCTATAGAAGAATCTCGAATTTTAGGAACGTTTGAAAGTATTAGTATTGTTACTGCTTTAGTGGTTTATCTCCGACGAGGAAAGAAACAATCTCATTACGAAGCTTGGCAAGTGATTGATTCTGCCCAAGGACTAGAATTCAGCCACGCTCGGATTAAAGCGTTAGAAGAATTAGCCAAAGATGGGATTAGTTTAAAGGGTTTATTATTACCAAAAGCGAATCTAGAACAAATTCATGTCGTTGATGGTGATTTCAAAGAAGTTAACTTGCAAGGGGCTAAACTTCAAGAAGCCAATCTACAAGGAAGTACATTTGAATTGACTCAGCTTCAGGGCGCGAATTTATGGAAAGCGAATCTTCAAGAAACGTCTTTTCTGCTGGCTCAAATGCAAAAAATTAACTTGAGTTCAGCCAATCTCAGCTATGCAGATTTACAAGGGGTTAACCTGTTAGAAGCTAACTTGCAAAAAGCGGAATTACAAGGGGCTTATATTCTCGGAAATTTGCAAGGGGCTGACTTTCAAGAAGCGAATCTCAAAGGTACAATTCTCGAAGGGGCTTATCTTAAAGATGCAAATTTTCAAAATGCAAACCTCAGAGGGGCTAATCTTAAAGATGCTAACTTACAAGGTGCGAACTTTCAAGGCGCCAATTTGCAAGGGGTTAATTTTCAAAATGCCAAAGGTTTACATCCGTCTCAAGTTTTGGAGGCTGAAAATTGGGAATTTGCTCGATATTCTCAAGAGTTTATTTACCAATTAGGGTTAAAGTTAAAGTCATCAAATTAGAGTGAATTATGCTTGACTTCCTAATAATTTTTACTTTAAAAGTGAGCAAAATGATCGGCTTTTTATTCAACAGGTAAGGCGTAAATTCCTAAATGATTGGCGATGGGACGCTGACGCATGGGGATTCGACTATGAAAGGGTGCATTTAAAACTTTAGTGTTAATTCCCTCGGAAATCACTAACGTTGTGGAACCGCCTCCATCCAAATTTAACGCCGTTTCAACGCCTTCTATTTCTAGGATAATATTCGTTAAAGTGGCTAATGTTGCGCCTTCACTATACAACCCTTGACGACCATCGATTAATATTAACCATAAGGTTTCCCCAGACTGATCAATTGCCACAGCAGTTCGAGGAAATTTTTTATTGAAATCTGAGAATTTTTGGGATTGAACAGGTTTACCTTTCTCAATTAAAACGAGATTTCCTGCTATTCCTTGAACGGTATTTTCTGGACAAGTATCGGTTAATATTTCTGCCTTTTTTTCAGGAGAAATACACAGCACTGGCCAGTCTTTATTGACGCTTGAATATATTTTACCCTGAGAAATTGCTTGTCCTAAGATATTAACCCGATCTCCTGAATAGGGAAAATAATCTATCGGACTTTTTACATAAAATGGATGAAAGAAACTGCCATTAATTGCCAGTTGTAAGTCATGTTTTTGTAAAAATTCTGATGTGGTTTGAGCGGCAATATCCCGATCATCTTCTCCGGGTTCTCCAGGTGTCACTAACAGTTCAATTCCCGGTGTTTTTAAGTCAACTTTAACAATATGAATCATTAAAGAATTGGGTTGTGAACGGCGAATGCGTTGGTAAGTAATGCCTTGAAACAGTTGTTGTTGTTTAGCTGTTGGTAAAGGTCGTCTCAGCATCAATGCGAGGTATAATAAAGCAGGAGTGCCTAGAAGAACTAGGCTGGAAATTAGTATGGTTTTGAGTAGAAAACGTTGATTCATATCAGTTGAGAGAGACACAGAAAAGGCTTAACCCAATTTGAGGGTCATACAACTAATTACTCATTCATTTGGCTGTAATAACCGGATTTTTATCGCAGATTTTATTTTGAATCAATTAATGTGCTATAATGATGCTAGAATTAGCGTTAGATCATCATCGGTTCGTTGAGTGACCCGAGGCGATCGCAAAAAAGATTCTAACTGTTCTTGAGCCTCGGTTTGATCTGTCACTGTTGAGATAAACTGAAAAAGCGGCGAAAAGAAAGGCTTATGAGGTGTTCCTTCGGGCATTTTTAATGCTAACATTTGTAAGCCGTCTGAGAATACCGCTAAATGAGCAGGCTCACCTTGCCAAACGTTAATCTGTGCTGTTTCCACCGCATCAAGCCCAATCAAAAATTTCGTTTCATTCAAATATTCACCCTGTTCGGGTTGCGTTATCGCCTCGATTTTTCCCTGTTTATCTTCGACAACAGCCGCCCCATCTCCCACTTGAGCAACGGCTACAAAATCTGATGTTGCGAGGGTTAAAATCAGCGTTGTTGCTAACTCTCGAATTTCGACTTCTTGAACGGCAGCTTCGACTTCGATTGCCATTTTTGCAGCACTCAATGTATCTGTTAACCGTTCTTTCCAGTCGATTTCTTCAAGTTCTGAAGACGGATGAATAATCGTTTGAGCCAAAGTATTCACAGCCGTTTGTACTGCTACTCTTGAGCCAATTTCTGATAATCTTGCTGAACCCGCTCCATCAGCCACCGCCACAATTAAAATATCATCTGATAATCTTTGGTAGCAATAAGCATCTTGACAGGGAAGATCACTTTTTTCGTGGCTTCTTCCCCGTACTGATGCGGATACAATTTGCCAGTTGGAGTCACAGTTAGACATGGGATATCCCGTAAAGAAAAGGCTCAAAAATCAGCGAATAATGATTAGAAATGGGCAGATTTGATTAGACGGCTCCCCATCCCGGTGGCGGTAAAGCAACTTGTTCATCAACTTTAGAATGAGATACCATCTGCATACTCGCAGACAGCCAAATAAACATTTCTCGAAAGTCTAATCCTTTTAATTTTAAAGGAGCGCGTTCGACGATTAAACTCAGGCGTTCCATATTCGCCCCTTCGACTCCAACCGCAAAAAAAGCAACCTGTTTATTCGCTTCTTCTTGCTTAATTCGTTCAGCCGCTTGGTTCGCCATTCGTTCCGACTCGCCCTGCGGTTCACCATCAGTAATGAGAAAAACCCAGGGGCGATAATAGGCAATACCATTATTACGATATTCGGCTTTACGGGCGGCAACTAAATCAAGGGCTTGGTTAATCGCCGTTCCCATAAACGTTTGTCCCTGTGCTGTTAACATCGGGGGTTCAAACTGATCAGCCGTCACAAAATCTTGTATAATTTTCACCTGATTATCAAAGGAGATGATGGCAACTTCGACTCGTTTTTTTGCCAGTTCATCGCGAACTAAATCCTGTCTAAACGTGTTCAAGCCGTCATTGAGAGCATCAATGGGTACACCTTGCATCGAGGCGGAGGTGTCCAACAACAGCACGCAAGGACACCGGGGTTCAGGGTTTTCAGCAAATTCTACAGCTTCCTCAAGTCTCATAATGGGTGGGGATGAGTTTGCAGTTCTCTTAGGATACTCGATTTTTGCCTGTTTCTATTATCGCTGATTTGAAGCGAGAAATTTGGCGATCGCATGATCGATCATACACCAATTGATTAAATTTGACTACGAATGTAACCCAGTCCGTTCTCGAAGCTAAATAAAATTCGACAGTTGTAGGATGCCAAACTATTAATAATATCGGGAGTGCCAAAATCTTTTGAGTTGCGATTCAAAAAACAGTTATTGCGGCCCGTTATATTGCTGAGATGGCTAATAACAGAAGCATAAACGATAGAATCTTGTGGAGTCAGGTCAAGTTCAGTTTGAAAAGAAATTGCTGCTAAAATAATTTCTTCATTTAAAGGAATGATCTCTGCAAGCTGAACCAACTCAGTAATTGTATCCTGTAATCTCTGCTTTTGATCTTCCTGAGTCCGAACCAAAAAACTGGTTAAATCCCGAAATAAATTGACCTGTTCAGAATAGCTTTGAGAACGACCGAGTTGTTCTAACTCAATCTTCAATTCCCCAGACAGTCTTCTTCTATTTTTTTCATAGCGAATCATTTTTTCATAGGGTTCTACCAGACTGTAGGCTGGAATCACTAAATGAATTTTATTGGCTCTACAAAGTTCAATAATTTGCAAACAGCTTTCGTGCTGTTCTTGCATGAAAGCTAATTCTAGAACAAAGTTTGTCTCAACATAGACGTTCATCGTTTATAACCTGTCCGCCTCTAATTGCATCAACCAACCCGGACTCAAACAGCCAATCTTGATTTTTAAAATCAACTTCATTTTCTCTTTTTATTCCCAACAATACCTCATTGAACCAGGAACACACAATCATTACAAAGCTTGACTCGCTAATTTTTCCAGGAGAGACACCCGATTTCTCAAAATAGGGTTTCAAAAGGGGTTTAGGATCGATTTGGTAGGTGGGTTCTATCAGATGTTCTGAGGTGTTTTCCGAGGTTTTCCACAGGTAAAAAACTTGAGGGTGAGCCAGCAGAAAAAAAGGGGTTTTGGCCATACCAGAAGCATACATATAATGGTAGATTTGAGCCGCCCAATTTAAACTTAAACTGGCTTCCGGGTTAATTTTTACTTCAACAATCAGCTTTAACTGTCCGTCTTGTCCGCAGATCGCGAGATCAAACCAGTTCCAATTTATTTTCCTTCGAGGTTGTATTGATAAAGACTGATTAACGTCAGCATTTGAAATTTGTTCTTTTACCCAAGTTCTAAAGGCTTTCATCGTCTTATTTCGGCCTTCGGTTTTCACCCGCTTCAAATATTCGGGAATAATTTCTTTGAGGGGGAAATTGGGAAAATGGGGGCTAAATTCCGACTCCACATATTGTCCCGATTGCAACAAATTAATTTGCAGCTTACCCTTTTCAAACCGCCACAGTTCAGGAACGCCTAACGCCGCATAAATATTGGGATGGGTGCGAGAAGTGACATCTATTTCCAAAGCCAAATCGGGCGGGGGATCAATCGTTAAATCTAATCTATCTTTACCTCTGACTGCGGCTTCATTCTCAATATAAAAACAATCATCCGGTTCTATCCCTTGCTTCATCAACTCATTTTTAAACGTCGTTGAACCGAGCGGATAAAACTCTATATCCATTTCTTCGAGTAAAGCTTTGATAAAGTCACCGATAAAAACTTTGTCAACTTCGTGTTCGGGTAAGGGGGTCATAATTTCTAAAGTTCCGTGAACATAAGCAATTCTAGCAGCCCGATGTTCTCCCAACTCCTCTAAAATTGTTTCAAACTCTAGCCAACTAACATCTGTTAACAAGACTTTATGACCAGGGGGAACATCAATCCGTTTTAATTCCAATAACATTTTAAAGCCTCCATATTTATCTATTAGTATAGCGCGATCGCAGTTCCTCGTTGAAAGCTAAATTAATGAATAACTTAGCGTTCTCAAGTCTTGATACATCATCTAACCTCAATCCGAAGTTGATTTTTTTTTCAAAATAGTGTATAATCTGAAAATGTAGTATAGTTAAATCGAGTAAAGATTATACTGACTTGACTAAAAAAATACCTAAATTGTAATTATTTATTGCATAAACTTGATATTGATGGCAAGAGGTGACATCCTTAGAAAACTATTTAAAAGCTTCTCTCAAGATGATCGAGAGGAATTTAAAGCTGCGGCTATGCAATTGATTCAAGAAGAAAGAGACAAGAGTCATACTTTACTAGCACACGATCTTGAAAGAATACTTCAAGGTAGTTCCTCAAAAATGCTTGCTTCTAATAATGTGCCTTGGCAAATTTATCCTGAAGTTCCAAAAGACAAGGATACAGGCTTGCCTCTAATTAGTGTACAGATGTATGAATTAAGCTGGAATCAGGTCATTTTACCTCCTAAACAGATAGAAATACTGGAACGAGTAATTTTAGAAAACAGAAAAAAAGAAATTCTCAAATCTCATAATTTGAAACCCAAATCAAAGCTATTATTCTGTGGGCCTCCTGGCTGTGGAAAAACGTTAACAGCAAAGGTTTTAGCTAGTGTACTTAATTATCCACTGGTATATGTCAATCTTGCTGCTGTATTCTCGTCTTATCTGGGAGAAACGGCAGTCAACCTCAAAAGAATATTTGATTATATTGACAAAGGAGAATGGCTGGTATTATTTGATGAATTTGATGCAATTGCTAAAGATAGAAATACACCTAATGAACACGGTGAAATACAGCGTCTTGTCAATAGTCTTCTTCAACTTATTGATCAGTCCAATGATCAAAGCCTATTTATTGCTGCTACAAATTATGAGTCGCTTCTCGACCAAGCAATTTGGAGAAGATTTGACGAAGTTCTTTTTTTCGATAAGCCCAACTATAACCTGAGACGCTCATTATTGAGAAAAAATTTATCTAGCATAAAGCATCCAGGCGTCAATTTAGAAAAATTTGCTTCTCGTCTTAAAGGAGCAACAGGATCAGACATAGAAAGAATTTGCACTGATGCAGTAAAATCTGTAGTTTTACGAGGTGACAGTAATTTAACTACACCGGATCTGGAAACGGCAGTTAAGCATCATTTAGACAGGAAACGTATAATAGAAAAATCGATAAAATTTACGGACTTTTGTATTGAGGAGGAAAATGACCAGTCAGTTTGAGCATCTACAGTTACCGAAAACTAACATAGAAATGCCACGCAGAAGTACAGGAGGTGGATTTGGTAGACGAAGAAGAGATAATCGCAGTAGTCATGGTAAGGCTCTTTTGGATCAAGCATCCACCTTACTTGATAGACCTCCTAGACAGCATACTCCGTTTGGCATTAATCCAAAATTAATTTTTAAATTAAAGCTTAGAGAAGGAGATAGTTTGCAAGATGATGAAGTTATTAGATCGGGATTAAATATCTTAGCTAAAGGAAATAAGTCAGATCAAGCTATCGTTGTTTTCCCATCGGATGATGATTTAACTGAATTCAGGAAGAGACTAGAATCATATAGTGATGAAAGTGAGAGTAGTCATCAGTATGGATACATAGATGCTATAGAAGAATTAGTGCCTTTGCAGCCTGAAGATAGAATCGGGCGTTTGCTAGAGCTAGAACCATTAGAGCCGGGTGAATTAGTACCACTAGATCTAGAGTTATGGCACACAGGAAATAGAGAGTAAATGCAACAATGTATCCAAGACTTAGATCATTTTTTAAGGGACTTTCAAGAATATCCAGAAATGAGAGTCACTGATCGATATATTGGGGAATACCTTTGTATAGCTCGGATTAAAATTAGACAGGAAGTGTTAGAAATTCTTCTGGATTATGATGCTGTAAAGGAAATAGATAGGAGGCCAAGACCTGCATTTGAGAGTTCAAGTCAACTTAGTGTTCCAGTATCAGAATTTCCAGAAGTTATGTCTCCTCCTATAGAAGCTTTTGGAGTATTAGTAATAGATTCAGGTGTTCAAAGAGGACATCCTTTGATTGCTCCTGCTTTAGGTGATGCAGAAGTTTTTCCTGACCCAAATTATACTTTTATTACTGGCGGTCCAGATGACGGGGATCAGACCAATGGTGGTCATGGAACAGGAGTTTCCGGAGTTGCTATCTATGGAGATGTTCGTCAGTCTTTTGAAGAACGCTCATTTCAACCCGAAGTCTGGCTATTTTCAGCTCGGGTGACTAATGAAAACAATGAATATGATCCTGATTTACTGCTAGAGAATCAATTAGAAAACGCAATTGATTATTTCACTCGAAACTACCCAAACTGCAAAGTTATTAATATTTCTTTAGGAGACAGCACATTAGTCTATCGAGAGGGGGAGAAGCAATTTCGTCTAGCCGCTAAAATTGATGAAATTGCATATCGATTGCAAAATAGAAATATTTTATTTGTGATTTCTGCGGGTAACTTTAAATTTTACGATCAAGTTGACTCTAAAGAACTTTTGCGACAAGATTATCCGCACTACTTAACCTTTGAAGAATCGCGTATTTTAGAACCTGCTACTGCTGCGATCGCCCTAACAGTAGGTTCTCTATCAATGGGTACAGGTAGTTGTCAATACCCTGATGATGCTCAGAGGAATGCAATTGCTAAAATTGAAGGATATCCCTCTCCATTTACAAGGACAGGATTTGGTGTAGATGGCATGGTTAAACCCGATTTAGTAGACTTTGGTGGCGATCTAATTTTAGATGGAACTAGAGTCATTAAAAATGAGATTGGTGTCTGCATACTTACCTTAGCTAAAAACTATCAAGGCTCTCTTTTTAGAGTATTTTCTGGAACTAGCTTTGCTGCGCCTCGTGTAGCAAATTTAGCAGCAAAACTATTTAATATATTCCCGAATGCAACACCTAACTTAATCAGAGCATTAATAGCAGATTCAGCAAATCTACCCGATGAAATTCCCCCAGATTTTCAGGCAGACGAGAAGTTAAGTTTAAGAATATATGGATATGGACAGCCAAATTTTGAAAAAGCTGCATACTCAACTGAAAATGAAGTTATCTTATTAGAAGATAATCGCATCATCACTGTAGGGAATTTTGAAATCTATGAAATCCCTCCTCTTCCGAATGAATTTTTAGAAGTACAAGGAAGTAAAAAAATATCTGTAACTTTAGCTTTTGATCCTCCAACTCGTCACACCAGAGGAGATTCTTATCTAGGAGTAACAATGGAATTTAATTTATTCCGAAATATAGATATTGAAAGTTTGAGAGGGGCATTTCAGAAAGTCAATAAGGAAGATAATGCTGAAAATATCATAGAAGTTACAATGGAGGAATTGAAGAAAAAACATGGCTCCAGTATTAAAGTTGATCTTCAACCAGGAGTAAATACAAGAAAGAAAGGAACACTTCAGAAGGGTTCAATTGAAATATCAAGCAAAACTTGGAAATATAACTATGAGTCTATGTATGTAGTTATCAGTTGTAGTAGAAAATGGGCAAAAAAGGATGAGATAGAAATGCAAAGGTATGCTTTAGTCGTGTCAGTTCGACACTCTAATCCTCAAGTTGACCTCTATAATAGGTTGAGACAGCAAACTCGTGTTGCTCAGAGAGTAAGAATTCGTTAAAACATGAGTTTTATTCTCATTTCCTCCGATGTTTTCAGGCTGCGGTTTAATAACAGGTATGAAACAAGGACGCAGTTTATGAAACAGTTGTAAAGCGATCGCATTGGGTTTTTTTAGGGACTTTTCCTGTGGCTATACTCAATTTTACAGAAAAATACACCAACCGGATAGAACGATCCTCAACCCGAATAAACTCCCAATGCGATCGCTAATTTTTACCCGGCAAAGTTCAACGTCTAATTTCTAGGAATATTCCCGCTAACCACTTTAGAAAACTCTGTGGGAGTCAGAGATTTTAACACACTCAACGTATAGGGATCTTCTCCAATTTCCTGACCATAGGCGGCTTGCAAATAGGGTTTATATTGGAGATCTTCAGTAACATAGGCTCCAAAAAAGGCAACACTCAAAGCGTTCATATAGTTGCGTGTTACTTCAACTCCGGGTGATAATAATCCGCCCATTCCCGGAATTTCACTCATGTTAGATTTATTCACATCAAAAAAGTGACTATCACCCCGTTTGATGACTAAATAACGATTAGAAGTGGTCAACCAAGTAAAAGATTGAATTTGTTCTAAAACGGCAGGTGCAAGCAAATCTGCACTACTCGCTCCCATCATTACCGGAATCGAGATTTTACTCAATCCTAATTCACCTAAAAGACCGCTATTAACGGGGTTGAGTACGACCACAGCTTTCACACGCGGATCGCGGAATTGATACTCAGCTTGAGGTAATTCTAAAGCGCGACATTGCAAAAACATTGAGGGATTAACGATTTTATTTTCCGGCGTGCAATTCGCTTGCAATTTTTCAAAATCAATCGTTGCACCTGCTAACGCCAGGGCTGTATATCCCCCAAAAGAATGACCCCAAACACCGACTTTTTCTAAGTTTAATTGATTATTGAGTTGTTTTTTATTTAACCGTTCCAGGTGATTGAGTAAGTAAGAAATATCTCGGGGGCGATCAATAAATTGATTCACTTCAAAGATGTCTGTTGCTTCACCAGCGAGTAATTTTTGTAAGGTTTCATAATCACTACCGGGATGTTGAGGAACCGCTACAGCAAACCCGTAAGACGCTAAATGTCGGGCTAAGTCTTCAAAGCGAGAACGATCAGAAGCTAAACCATGAGAAATAACAATAACCGGAGTTGACTGTTGGGTTGCGGCCTTTTCTTTTACCGCATTCGGTAGGTAAAAGTCTGCCTCAAATTGACGATTTCGCTGCCAATCAAATAAAGATAAAGTTTGCTTGGAAACTTCAAGAGTTCCGCGTTGGCGTAAGTCGGGCATTTGGTTAAAATCAACCGGACTAGAAGCTGTGACTTCGGCTGATGCTAGTTCTTCTAGAGAGGTAATAAGGGTATTCGTTTGTCGAATTAAGGTGACAACTCGTACCATTGTATCTAGGGCTTCTTCAAGATCGATGTGAATTTTTTCGGTGGGGAATTGCCGCAAAATCTCTATCAGATTAAACCCTTCAGGATCGGTAGCCGTTGCTGCAATAATTGCATTATAAATCGCCTCTGAACCATTTTCTCTAGATTCCGTTTGAATTAAACCTCCAAGGTACTCCAAAAAGGAAGCAACCATCGAAGATTTTAAGAGTCGGGAAGCCGCTTCAGTATCAAAAGAGTAACGAGTTCGTAATAATTCTTGAACTTGTCGTCGTTCACTGGGCGTTAACCAATTGAGATAGGTTTCTAAAGGTTGATTATCGGGAAGTAAACCCGTTTCAGCATAATGTTCTAAGGTATCGAGGGAAACCTCCAGATCCATTTTCCCTACAGGAAACACGACGGTTTCCGCAGCGATTGTCGGTAACGCAACCATTACAGCAGGCACAATACTTAAGGCGAGAGACTTTAACCAACCCATAGTTTTAAGCTCTTATTTGAATCTGACAGCTTCTCTCTCTATCCTAATTGATTGAATCGGAGAAAATTCTAATCTATAACGTTTGATTTATCTTTCAATAATAAATATTTAATAATGGTATCTAAAGTCACCAATTTCATCGTATTTCAAGCTGTTTTTTCTTTTGCATAGGTTTAAATAACTATTTCAAATTGCAAGTTTTTACTTTTGATAAAATCGTAACTGAAATGATCGACAATATTTGTATTACTTAATTCTAAATTGTAGAAATCTATTCTATCCTGCTCGAAATACGGCCCAGCGTGCCAAGTTCCAACTTCTAGCTTAATAAAACAGTTTCCTGGGATACGGAATGCTTTTAATTGTTCTAAATCAGGTTCATTGCTGTCTGAAGGGGGTGCAACCGCCATTAACCAATCCTTTCCTTCTAATGACCCTAAACATTGAGTACATTTAATATGACGGGTAATTTTGTTAAATTCGCGACCTCTTTTGTTTAGCCGCATGATGTAAAATCTGGGTATCCCGTTTTTGAGATTCAGTTGAGCATCGGTTTCATCGTAGGTTTTGCCCTCTGTTGATGCTGAAATCACTTGTCCGTAGGGTTGAAAATTTTCAGCAGTAATCCATTCAGCCAACAGTTGTTGAACGGTAATTAACTCACTCATCAGTTTTACCTCATTTAATCTGAACTCGATTGATATTCAAAGCCGTTTTCTTCAGCGTAACGGTTTAAAAATCGCATGACTCGTTCAAAGATATCTTCTGCTTCCACTTCAAACGTACATTCGACTTTAGAAAGTTCATCATCTCCCACATAGAAAAATTTTACTCCCGTTGGAGTCACTTTAATTTCCCCTTCTTCGTCACGTAACCAGAGGTTCGAGATTTGTTTGCGATAAGCCCGCAATTGTTCGACGGCTTGTAAACGTTCAAAGGTTAACACTACGATTTTTTTCTCGGAGTTACGAGGTTTGCGAAGGCTAACTTCACTAATATCTTCGTTCAGTCCTTGTATAAATTGAATTGATGTAGACATATCTAGCACCAACATATATTTATACTTTAAGTTTATCAAATTTTAAGCAAAAAATTCAACTTCAAAATAATAAGTTTTAATAAGTTATGTTTTAAATAAAAACCCGGTTTCGCTAAAGTTACCAGGTTTTTGAGTTGAGTTAGGTTAATTCAAGAAAGCGGGTTAAGGATTCAACTCCAAAACTATAAGTTTTTATAATTTATGTCTCACCGATATTCAACGATAAAACCCGTTTTTTAGAACCCTAAAGACTCAAGTTCTTGACGTATTGTTTAATAACGGGTTGTAGGGTTAAAGCCGGAGATTTTGTCAGTAAATTCCGTTTACTCAGGGATTGTATAGCCTTCAAAAAATCTTCATCCGGTAAAAGATCAGGGGGTTTCTGGTTTATTTCTGGGGAGTTTTCTTGCTGTGCTAACCACCGGAGCAAGATTTTTTCAGATTCACAGAGGCGTTGATAATGTTGTTTGAGGATAGGTTCTAAATCTCCTAGATATAGGGTAGAATAGGAGAGGAATTGTTGAACACTACCATTAAATAAATCCAGGATAGCAGTCGCAATTATATTTAACCATAAAGGGTTGCCATTGTAAAGTTCTATCAGCCGTGACCATTGATGTTTATCTTTGAGTTTTCTGGCGGTGAGGAGTTGGCTGGCTGATTTCCCTAAGCCGGGAATTGGTAAAGTTTTGCAGTAGATATTTTCAGCTTCTAGAGTCGCAATTTCTAATGGTTTTTCCCAACTGAGGAGAAGTAGACAACTGTTGTGGTTTAATTGTCCAATTTCGTTGAGTAGTTGACCATAGTTTTGATATTCTGGGCGATAATGTCCGATAAATTCTCCGGGAGTTAAGGTTTCCTGGAAGTCGTCAAGAATGATAAGACAACGGTGGTTTCTCAGATAGTCTAAGATGGAACTACGGGAGTTGAAGTAGTTGATCATCGAGGGGTTTTTCAGGGGAGAAGCGGGCGCCAGAAATTCGATGATGTTGCTTTGTAGGGCGTTGAGGCTGGGAAATTTGCGATGACTGCGCCATAAAATGCGAACAAAGTTGTCTTTTATTTGTTCAACCAGTTGTCTAGCTAGAGCGGTTTTTCCGATACCAGATAATCCTGTGAGGATGACAATGCGGCTCTTTTCTTCTAATATCCATTGTTTGAGTATCACCAGTGAGTCAGTGCAGTTGTAGAGGGGATGATCGTATTCTGGCGCTTGGCTGAGGTCGTGGCGGGGTTGAGATTCTTTGCTAGTATTGGAAGGCGATCGGTTTTTCGGGATTTTTGAGTGATTGTATAGGTCGTCACAGACATTTATTTGATTACCAATATGTAGCCCGTCATTGTAATAAGATAATACCCCATTTTCAACAAGCGATCGCACATTCTTTTTTTTAACATCTTCTCCCAACAAATCCGACAGGAGTTTCCAGAATTCCGATGCAGATTTTTTCACATGATCGCCACTACAGTGGTATTTCTCAGCGATCTCCTTATATCCTTTACCATCCCATGCCCCCTCCAAAATAGCCCGTTGCAGTGAGTCCAGATGCTTCCCCGTTCTAGCAAAAATCAACTCATCCGTCCACCGCAAGGCTTCTTGAATTTCCATAGCTTTTAAATTCGGTTGTAGTTGGGTCTACTTCAACTGCCAATTATCCCACATTATCCCCCTTTTAACCACAAAATCCCACCTTTTCCCTTTTTTGTACTTTTAACCCCTTAATAAATCCCCCCTAAATCCCACTTTTATGGGCTTGCCAAACTGAGAATAAGTTAAGAAAATAATAGACATGGGGAAATAAAATTACGCAGGAATTAATTAGGATTAAATTCTTTGAAATTTACCTATAAATTAGAATGAAAACTTACTCCGCTTCAGGCGAACGCGGGTCTGAGTTCAGTGAAGAAAAATAGTTAACACGCCATTATCTATCCAGTCTTTCGACTGTTGTAAATTCTTTAAACCCTCAAGGAAATACCATTATGCTTTCTGATATCATCACCGAAAACGGGTTGGACTTGGGTATAGCTACCACTGGGAACGACTCTATTATCATGTCTCAGCTTCCCCCAGAGCAACTTGCCTATTTCAGCGCTTCACCTTTTCCAGATGCGATCGCACTTTTGGAGGGAGACGATAATGTACTCAACGACAATACTGGACGTATTTTCTACGGAAACCAAGGCAGTGACACCATTATTGGCGGGGGTGGAAATGATACCCTCTTTGGCGGTCAAGATAATGATTTCCTAGAAGCTACTGGTGGTAATAATATTTTATTTGGTAATTTCGGAAATGATACTTTAATTGGAGGTCCGGGAAACGATAGTCTGTATGGCGGCGCGGGTAATGATGTGATTATTGGAGGTCTTGGAAATAGTATTATCTCTGGTGATAAAGGATTAGACACTTTAACAGGTAGTGGTGGTGCTAACCAATTTATCCTAGCATCATCGGGGGCTGACGGGGATGTGATTACTGATTTCCAACCCGGTATCGATAAAATGCGTCTCCCCGCAGGTGTTACCTTTAGTGACTTAGAGGTTCGCGGTGTTGGTGGTAATACAGAAATTCTCCGCAATGGTGAAGTTGTGGCAATTCTCAATGGTGTGATATCTTCTTCCATCAATAGCAATGACTTTATCACAGCCGGACAAGAAACATCACCTTCATTCGATAATGTTCCAGTATGGCTTTCAACAGGTGATGGAGCTGTCGGAATATTTAATCCTCAAACAGGAATTTTTTCTGCAATAGGAACAGGAGTGACTTTGACAGACATTGCATTTGATGGTTCTACGCTTTGGGGACTGAATTCCTCAGATTTATATCGGATTAATCTAAACACAGAAGATTATGAATTAGTAGGCACTTTAGATCCTTCTATTAACATTAATGGTCTTGAATTAGATAGCCAAGGTAAACTTTATGCTACAGGAGAACAATATATATTTGAGGTTAACCCTATAAATGGTTCTGCATCAATAATTGGAAATGGCAGAAGTCAAGGGTTTAGAAGTAGTGGAGATTTGGCTTTTGATGAAAGAAAAAATTTATTTTATTCGACATCATCAGGTTCGGACACTGATGATTTATTTTCTATCACAGCGGATGGTATATTTACACGCATCGGGCCGATTGGTTTTCCGGATGTATTTGGATTAAGATTCCGTGATAGCAATCTTTATGGATATACCAGCAATAGCTCTGAAATTTTAATTAATACAAATACTGGGAGTGGTAGTTTTGTTCAATTTGTTCAAGGAGGAGTTGGAGAAATTTTTGGTGCTTCATAATTATAAAACATCTAGCATACCGCGCTAATATTAGGTTTGACTGCGTTTCATCAAACCTACAAAGTTGAGTAATAGGTGGGGCTATTGGAACGAAACCCAACACCACCATCTCTAACTCCTGTTGGGTTTCACTCCGCACAAGTAAAAGCGATCGCTGTTTTGAAATTCCCCCTCAAACTCAATGCGATCGCGTTACTTCCATGCGATCGCCTGAGACTTTGAAACCCAGTTTCTCTGAGAGTTTCAATCGTCCTAACCTAGATATTAATTGAAGTCTTTTTAGATACATCCTTTGCGATCGCCCTATCTTCTATTACAGACCAACATCATATTATAGCCCTTGCATTAGCGACTCAACTATGAGTTGGCGTAAATCAGGTATAATTGACATTAATCAGAAATCGGAGGGATTCATGCTGAATATAGAACTAGATCAAGAAACGGAAGCGTGTTTAGTGGAAATTTTGGCAAGGGAAAAAACGACCAGCGATGAATTGATTAAACGCTTGGTTAAAGAACGCTGGTTGAGTTTACAACCCCGCAAAACTATTGTCGAAAGACGTGGAGGACATCCCGAACATCTGTTAGAAAATGCGCCACCTGGTTTATCAGAACGGGTCAATCGAAAAAAGGCGATTGCTGATTATTTGGAGAAAAAGCATTCTCAACATCATTCGTAATGACTTATTATCCGGTAATTATTGTAGATAGTGGAATTTTAGTGGCTTACTACAGTGTCAAAGATCGCTATCATCAACAGGTACGAGTCTTCTTTGAAAGATGTACAAGTAATCTAGTCACTACTGTTAGCTGTGCTACTGAGGTTATGTGGCTACTTAGTCAAGATTGGCGTACACAAAATGAGTTTCTTCGTGATCTTGCTACAGAACTTTATAAATGTATCCAATTGATTCCTGAAGATTTTTCACGGATTGCTCAACTGAATCAGCAGTATGCAGATTTGCCCGGAGATTTTGCTGATTTATCTCTAATTACTATTTCTGAACGGCTGAATATTCCGGCTATTGCTACTTTGGATAGTGATTTTGATATTTATAAACGTTATCGAAAGCAATCTTTTGAACGGGCATTTATACCTGAGAACTGAAGCTATTTGCACATCGCTAATGCCCAAATTCAAGAAAAACTAGCAGAAATTAGTCTTGATTTTGCCTGTGTGTTGCCTGTTATCTAAGAGCGATCGCGAAGCGTTGCGGATGCTATATCGCCTGAGACTCAGAAACCTAGTTTCTCTGAGAGTTTCAATCGTCCTAACCCAGATATTAATAGAAACCCGCTTTCTCGGCATATAGCGATCGCCCATCTACAATAGTTATAAACCATCACAACTCAACCCCGCTTATGAAAGGTATCCAATTTTTAATCAACGACACAGGCGAGAAAACTGCTGTTCTCATTGACTTAGAGGAGTGGGGGGACTTATGGGAAGACTTTTATGATGTCATGGTATCCCATGTCAGAGCAGATGAACCCGAAGTGAACTGGGATGAGTTAGAGGCTGAAATTGTTGAGAATGCCTAACCTATGGAACCCTATCGTATCAAGTTCAAATCATCTGCGGCTAAAGAATTTCGTAAGAGCGATCGCTGTTTTGAAATTCCCCCTCAAACTCAATGCGATCGCCTGAGACTCAGAAACCTAGTTTCTCTGAGAGTTTCAATCGTCCTAACCTAGATTGAAATAGAAACCCCTCGGCAAAGTCTTTTTGCTTTTATCCTGGGATAACTTCAAAAGCATCCTTATCATATAGTCGATAAATATAAAAATCACTGTCTAATGCACCAATTAAATCTGCGATTTTTTCTGATAAAAGTTCTGCTTCTGGCTGGCACTGATAAAGTTGAGATAAAATCCAGTTTTCCGGGGTTAAACCTTGTTTTTCGGCAACTTATAAGAGAGCTTGGTAAGTTTGTTCAGATAGGATGATGGTATGTTCTGACATGATTTTACTCAGTGAGCTTGATACTATTTTAACCCCAATCAATGTTAATGTCAGTTATTTATAATAAATCATATTACGGCGATCGCGCAAATTCTCCAATGGTTGTAGCATAGATGTATAAATCGGGTTTTGTGCGGGAGATTTCTGCATCCTCATCGAGATGCCAGAAACCCGCTTTCTCTGCACTTCAAACCTGGCGCTACAATAGTTGGACAATTTGAAGTCTTAACATTTAAGTTCTGTTTGAAATAAAAACCCGGTATCTCAAAGAAACCGGGTTTTTGAGTGTTTCGCAGAAGTTACCAAACTTTTGAGTAATCAGATAATATTATTATGGAAATACATGAGTTTATCTTTGATTTTTTGAAATGACTAAAACGTTTATTGACTTATTTTCAGGTGCGGGGGGAATGTCCTGCGGTTTAGAACAAGCGGGGTTTGAATGTGTGTTAGGAATTGACCAAGATAAAGCCTCCTTAGAAACCTTTCAAGCCAATCATCATCACGCTAATATTATCTGCGGAGATTTGCGAGAAATTAGCCTTGAAGACATTAACGAAAAAATTGATAATCAAACCATTGATTTAATTTGTGGTGGGCCTCCCTGTCAGGGTTTTTCAACTATTGGGGCGAACGATAACCGCGACAAACGCAATTTTTTATTCTTTGAATTCCTGAGAATTGTTACGGCTTTAAAACCCGATTATTTAATCATGGAAAATGTGACGGGCTTACTATCTCGAAACAATGAACCCACCCTTTCATTAATTCTGAATTCTTTTGCGGAGTTAGGATATACAATAGAAGTCAGAGTTTTAGCCGCTCATCATTATGGCGTACCTCAAGCCAGAAGACGAACAATCTTTCTCGGAAATAGGTTTGGGGTTCCAAATCTTTATCCCGAAAAACAGTTTAAAGATTCTCCCAAAGATAGCGAAAATTTACCCGCAGCTAGAACCGTTGGTTGGGCGTTTGAGAACTTATTAGCCTGTCAAAATACAACGTTTAACCATGATATTGAAACTGCACAAATTACCAACGAACTCGAAAGAAAACGAATTCATCATATCCCAGAAGGACAAGGAATTCGCTATCAAAAAGATGAACTCGCCTATCTTCCCCGTGAACTGTGGTTTAATATTGATTGGGAGAGTTTACCCGAACAACGGTTTCGAGAAACCAAGTTAAAACGATTGGATAGAAACGCTGTTTCTAATACCATTAATACCAGTCGTACAACATATTATCATCCCACAGAAGAGCGCTATTTAACTGCTAGAGAAGCAGCAGCCATTCAGTCTTTTCCGCCCAACTTTATTTTTAAAGGCAGTTTAACTCAACAATGGCGACAAATTGGTAATGCAGTTCCGCCTCTATTAGCTAAAGCCATCGGAGAAGCTATTTTAAAGTTAGATCAACAAAAAGACAAACTCAAAAAAGCAGATTCTACTCAAGATATTGCGGAAATTAGAGCGAAAGCATTCACCTACAAAGAAAAAGAACCATTGACAGATATCAAAGAGGAAAATAATGATGAGCCTGAGTTTGTTCAACTAAGTTTATTCTAAACTGATATTTAAAGAAAGATGGGAGGAAATACCCTTCCGTCTTTTTCTTCAATATCATAGGGCGACTTTTTAGGTTTTCCGACAAGTTTCAAAACCGCACAAAATCTATAGTTATAAATAGGTTCGCTACGAATAGTCTTAGCTCTTAGTCTTAATCTTATATTACTATTAAATTGGGGTGTTTTCAATCCCAGAATATCTTCGGATAAATGATAAAAGCCATAGCCGCCTATTTGCATATAAAAACATCCCTTGTTTCTATAATAGGAATGTAACGCACTAATAGATATAGGTAAGTAGTCTTTAACATTTCTTTGATCGAGCGATTTCTGCTCTCTAGTTAATTCATTCTGAGGAATAGTGTATCTGTAAGGAATAATATCTTTTTTATTTATGTATTCAAGCACACCAATACTTGTATAAAGTTCAGTAGTTTCGTCTTGACAACTCCAAGACCAAACTCCATCATCCCATCTTAACATCTTTTGTCCATAGTCAGCGTTTAAATCAAGCTTTACCTCTAAGTTATGTTCTCCAGAGTTATGTAAAAATTTTATATCTACTCCAGTTCCTGCACCTGCACGAGTTGCGTTTGGGGATAAAAATCCTTTCTGTTGAAGAATGTTAAAAACAAGTTGTTCATAAGCATCTCCTTTGTTATATCCTGAAGGCATTTTCTGTCATTCAACCTCAATTTATCCGGGTACTATAAACTCGATTTGAGTTATGTATGCAATCCCATTATGAAAGTTAGGAAGAATTAAATAGGGATTGAAAGTTATACTTTGACAATCTCAAGGTGAGTCTAATACGATTTCATAACACCTCTGGATCAATATTCAATTCCCGCAGTTTTGCGGCTAATTTTTCCTTTTGTTGGCGTTCTATCTCTAGTTGCTGTTGTGCGGTTTGAGCGGATTCTTCTGCTGCTATTGCTCGTTCCTCTGCGGCTTGTCGTTGCAGTTGTTCAGTTTGGGCGGATTCTTCAGGAGTTGGAACTAACTCACCTTCGGGAGTAAAAAACCTCAATTTATGTTCATGTATTCCTAAAAATAGTTGTAATTGTTGACTCCAAAGCTGTCCTCTTTCGTTAGGTTGGAGTTCTTGATATTCTCCATCAACCAGATGAAATCCTTGAAACTCTAACGTATTCGGTGAAAACCAAAAATAATCGGGTGTTCGGAAGATATCTTGATAAATATTTTTTTTCGTTGTGCGATCAACATTTGCAGTTGAAGGGGATAATAATTCAATAATAACATTGGGATATTTTCCGCCTTCTTCCCAGACAACCCAACTTTTACGGGGTTTGCGTGAGGTGTTTAATACTACGAAGAAATCAGGCCCCCTAAAGTCTTGAGTTTTCTGTTGTTCTGGGCTATAATAAATAGTAAGATTTCCAAAAGCATAAAAATCTTGACGGTCTTGCCAGAGATACTCCAGCATTTGAATCAGTAGCAAAATTTGTCGCAAATGCAGTTCACTTTCCAAGGGTGGCTCCTGACTTTCTAAATCTCCCGAGGGGTATTCAATGTCTTCAAATTTAGGTTCAGTTTGAAGTGTTTCTAGATCTTGAGCAATAGTCATTATCTTCTCCTGAATCTTACTTTTAGTATAACTCATCTTGGGTTAGGAATTGAATTTAGAGTATATCTGGATCAATATTCAATTCCCGTAATTTAGCGGCTAACTTTTCCTTTTGTTGGCGTTAAAGTTCAAGTTGTTGTTCTACGGCTTCTCGTTGTTTTTTTTCAATTTTAGCTGATTCTTCGGGAGTTGGAACTAATTCACCTTCGGGGGTAAAAACCTTGTTTCCTCCTGATTTTTTAGATTGTATCATTCATTAACCTTCAACATCAGGGAAGCGTTGATTGATTTTATTATAACGCGATCGCCTCATTCCTTTAGAAAGAATTGCCAAGAATAGTCCCGTCAAAATCGAAAATTCCCAATGGGTGTAAACCGTTGTCAAGGTCAGTGAACCCAAAATCAATAAACCAATGGCTGTATATCGAATCCATTTCATTTTAGACATATCCCTACCCTTTGTATTAAAAATTTTTATCATCTCAATCCCCATTTAGGCTCCTTTGAATTATAATATAAAGACTAAACTCATAAATAGGTCGAAAAATTCATCCTATTGTTTGCGAGGCGAATCGAAAATTTTACACAAAATGACTACAACTCCCCGTCGCTATCACATCACAACCTTCGGCTGTCAAATGAACAAAGCCGACTCGGAACGCATGGCTGGAATTTTAGAAGAAATGGGGTTACTTTTTACCGAAGACCCCAACGAAGCCGATGTCGTTCTTTATAATACTTGCACCATTCGGGATAACGCCGAACACAAAGTTTATTCCTATTTGGGAAGACAAGCCAAACGCAAACACACTGAACCCAATTTAACGTTAATTGTCGCTGGATGCGTCGCCCAACAAGAAGGAGAAAGCTTACTCAGACGGGTTCCCGAACTTGATTTAGTCATGGGGCCACAACACGCCAACCGTCTGCAAGAATTATTAGAACAGGTCGATAATGGCAATCAAATTGTCGCCACTGAACCCATTCATATTGTCGAAGATATCACAAAACCTCGTCGAGATAGTGATGTTAGCGCCTGGGTAAATGTGATTTATGGCTGCAATGAGCGCTGTACCTATTGTGTGGTTCCCAATGTACGCGGAATTGAACAGTCCCGCACTCCTGAAGCCATTCGTAGCGAGATGGAAGAATTAGGGCGCTTAGGCTATAAAGAAGTCACCTTATTAGGGCAGAATATTGATGCTTATGGGCGAGATTTACCCGGTTCTACCCCTGAAGGACGACACAAACATACGCTAACAGATTTATTGTATTTTGTTCACGATGTAGCGGGAATTGAACGCCTGCGGTTTGCCACCAGTCATCCCCGCTATTTTACCGAACGTTTGATTAAAGCTTGTGCGGAACTGCCGAAAGTTTGCGAACATTTTCACATTCCGTTTCAGTCCGGCGATAACCCAATTTTGAAGGCAATGTCACGGGGATATACTCATGAAAAATATCGTCGCATTATTAACACGATTCGTCAATATATGCCCGATGCGTCCATTAGTGCCGATGCCATTGTTGGGTTTCCAGGCGAAACCGAAGAACAGTTTGAAAATACCTTAAAGTTGGTAGATGATATCGGATTTGATTTGGTGAATACGGCGGCTTATTCCCCTCGTCCGGGAACCCCTGCGGCGTTATGGGAAAATCAGATTTCAGAAGACATCAAAGCGGATCGTTTACAACGATTAAATCATTTAGTCGGGGTGAAAGCAGCAGAGCGATCGCAACGCTATTTCGGACGGTTTGAAGAAGTCTTAGTCGAAGGGGAAAACCCCAGAGATCCGTCTCAGGTGATGGGGCGTACACGGGGAAACCGTTTAACTTTCTTTACCGGAAATCTCGCGGAATTGAGGGGTAAAGTTGTGAAGATCAAAGTAACCGAAGTGCGGCCTTTTAGCCTCACAGGAGAAGCCGTTGAGTTATGTGTAAGCCGATGATTACTAACATTATTAAAGCAAATCCTGGCACCGTTCGCAAGTTAAGCGCGTTGTTAATTTTAGGTGTAATTTGGATGGGGACGGTGGCTTGTGAAAGTACATCTTTAGCCTTTAAACAAAATCCCACCAAAACCCCTGTTGTGGCTCAAAATGCCGAGCCAAATTTACCTAAACCCCTGGAAAATGGCGATTATCGTCGTTCACCCCAGATCACTTGGGAAGCGGTTAATGCTGACTCGAATGGGTTAAATTGTCACGGTCTTGATCTCAGCTACGAAGAACTCATCGATCCGCGAAATTCGGTCAAATTTGATATTCAAAACTGGCCGGTTGTCGGCAAATTAAAGCAAGGACAAGACTTTGAAATCAACCTCGGCCCAGCCGGATTTGGGGTGGTTTATGATACCCAACAAAACCCTTGGATTTATGTAGAAAATCTCGCCGGAGAAAACGGTCCAAGTCATTGTTTTGTGCGGGCGAATAGTCGTTTTGTTAAACCGATTTCAGTGAAAGCGTTTAATCAAGGTTAAAAGTTGATTAAAATAGAAACCTCACCCCCGTCCCCTCTCCTAGCAAGAGAGGGTTATTTGTTGAAATCGCGTTTTTACCCAATTCTCTATACTCTAGAATATAATTATAACATACTTTCTTGAACAAGGATTTAGGCGATGAAACTCATCGAATATTGTCCACGAGCTTACGTGATCAATCTACCTGAAAGAACAGATCGACGCCGGATGATTATCCGAGAATTAGAAAAACCAGACAGTCCCCTCGCTCCCGATCAGGTGGAATTTTTTCCGGGGATTCGTCCCGACGATCCGGGAGAGTTTAAAAACATAGGAATTAAAGGATGTTTTTTGAGTCATTTAGCCATCCTAAAAAAAGCCAAAGAAGACAACTTACCCAATATTTTGATTCTGGAAGACGATCTCTGCTTTTCCCGAGAGTTAAAACCTCACCAAGACGCACTGATCGATCAGTTATCCCAAAGTAATTGGGGATTAGTTTATTTTGGGCATCGATTAAAATTGGAGGCGACGGATACCGTCAAACTGATTCCTTATTCTGGCCCCATCGAAACGACTCATTTTTATGGAGTAAATGCAGTAATATTTGACTCACTAATTGAGTTTTTAGAAGGATTACTTCAACGACCAGCCGGACATCCTGACGGCGGTCCAATGTTTATCGACGGAGCGCTTTCAACCTTTCGACGGAAAAACCCAGATGTTCTCACCTGGGTTGCTTCTCCCACTTTAGGAATGCAGCAGAGTTCCCGCAGCGATCTAACCACAAATCGCTTAGATAGTATCACTTTTCTCAGGCCTTTTATGGGGTTCTTGAGAACGATTAAAAAGCAATTAGCTAGCAAGTAACTTGTCTATAGCAATCCTAAATCATTCGTGATCGATCTTCTGTGTCATTGGTGAACCCCGTGAAGAATCTACAGCATTGAAGTGTTCACAAATCAAATAAGACTGCTATATCTAATCCTGTGTTGATCTCAGGGTGTATTTATTCAGAAGTTTTGACTTCATTTAGGGGAATATATTCGTCAGGGTGTATTTATCCCGAAACGGGTTCAATCCGAATCAGTTGCCCGTTGGATTCATCTGTGAGAATATATAATAGTCCGTCAGGCCCTTGTTTAACATCTCGAACTCGTTGACCCATATCAATGGCTTGCTGACTGACCACATTTCCCGACTCATCCACCTGAATACGGCGAACATCTTGGGAAACTAAACCCCCTGCAAATAAGTTACCTTTCCAGGATGGAAAGCGATCGCCCCTATAAACCGTCAAACCCGAAGGCGCTTTTGCGGGAGTCCAGACGACTTTTGGATCAATCATCCCTGGACGAGATCGTTCTTGAGTAATTTCTCCTCCACTGTATTCGCCGCTATGCGTCACAACAGGCCAGCCGTAGTTTTCACCCGCTTTGACTAAATTCAGTTCATCACCGCCACGCGCCCCATGTTCGGTTGACCAAACTCGCCCCGTTTCGGAGTCAAAAGCGAGTCCCTGAATATTGCGATGTCCATAACTCCACACCACCGGAGCAGCATTTTCAGTATTCACAAAGGGATTATCTTGGGGGGCCGAACCATCATCATTCAGTCGGATAATTTTACCGAGATGACTGCTGAGGTTTTGGGCTTGTTCACGGATCAGATCGCCGTCAAGTTCAACGGGTGGGTTGCCGCCATCGCCAATCGCCACCAACATTGTATTATCCGGTAGCCAAGTAATGCGAGAACCAAAATGTTGTCCATCGGGTTTGGTTTGGGAAACCTCGAAAATCACCTGTAAATTCTGTAACGCCTCACCGTCAAAAGTTGCACGGGCGATACGGGTACGGTTGGCTTCTCGGGTGCCGTGAGAATAAGTCAGATAAATCAAACGGTTTTCGGCAAAGCGAGGATGCAACGAAATATCTAGCAAGCCGCCCTGTTTGAAGCTGAAGACTTCAGGAACCCCGGAGATCGGTGTTGGGTCAAGGGTGCCATTGCGAACAATTCGTAGGCGTCCAGGCCGTTCGGTAATCAGTTGATCGCCATTGGGCAACCAAGCCATACTCCAAGGGTGTTCTAAGCCTTCAATGACAGTTACTTTTTGAAAGTCTTGGGATGCGATCGCCACATCATCAGTCGTTTCTGTTGAGTCTGTCGAAGAGGATGTCTCTATGGCTTGACTTGGGGTTTGAGTCGAGGTTGAGGTATCCGATGAGGTTGGCGTGAAGGAACAACTCGTCAAAAAGAGTGCAACTGCCATTCCTGCGCCTTTTTTCAGGGGGTTAAGAGAAATATTCATCTGCCATTCAACCCTAACACTCGCTACAGTTAACAATTTTAAGAAAAAACCGTACAAACTAAACTGTAGAAAACAATTGTTTAGTTCTTCTTACTGGATTGACCAGTA
Source organism: Limnoraphis robusta BA-68 BA1 (assembly GCF_034932365.1). Lineage (NCBI taxonomy): Bacteria > Bacillati > Cyanobacteriota > Cyanophyceae > Oscillatoriales > Sirenicapillariaceae > Limnoraphis > Limnoraphis robusta. Next base: position 43,821 of record NZ_JAYGHR010000099.1, read on the forward strand.
ATGGCTGTACGGCACAACTCACTATTTCCTCGACGGTGAACGCCTCTGGAAAATACTTTCTAATGAT